>CBFDBL010000482.1:0-5414 GCA_965603035.1 uncultured bacterium | reverse complement strand
CGCCACGCCGCAGGCGGCGCCTGCGGCGGGTGGCAAGTGTCCAGTGTCAAGTGTCAAGGGAAGAGGCAGCAGGAAGCTGCAAGCCGCAAGCTGCAAGCTGCGAGCTGCGAGCTACGAGCTACGAGCATCGAGCATCGAGCGCCGCGTGCGGCGAGTGTCAGGTGTCGAGTGTCAAGGGAAGAGGGAGCAGTCGCTGCAAGCCCCAAGCTGCAAGCGGCAAGCGGGAAGCCGCGAGCGGCGAGCCGCGAGCATCCAGTATCGAGCACCCGCCTCCGCCGGGGCTTCGGCAAAGAGGCACGGCGCCCGCGGCGCAGACTGCGGGCTCGACAGGCCAGCGGCTGGCGGATTGCGGTGTGAATCCGGCGGGCTCGACGGGTATAATGGCCTTGCACGGCAACGCCAGGAGCGGAGAGGCCTGCCTGACGGCTCGGAGGACGAGAACGCCTTCGACATCCAGCACGGGGTGGCTGTCTGCCGGATGGCCGGGTTGCCCGCAGGAGGTATGTCGCGATGACGAAGACCGAACTGCTGCGCCGCGCGAAGCAGCGGCTCGAGCATCTCTCCGAGCAGCGGCTGCGCACGGCCGACGACATCCTGGCCTATCTCGAGGACCTCGAGAGCGACGAGGCCACCGAGGAACTGCTGCGCATCCCCGGCCTCCCGGAACAGCTCGAGGAGGCAGAGCGCGACATCGCAGAGGGCAGGACCGTGCCCGTCGATGAGCTCCGACGGAAGCACTGACCATGTACGCCGTGCGACTGGCCCGCGATGCCCGCAAGGCCTTCGAGGAGGCCGACGCGGCGCTCCAGCGCAAGCTCGACCGCTGCTGGGACACCCTGGCCCGCGACCCGCGGCGCCACCCGAACATCCGCAAACTCAAGGGAGCGCTCTCCGCGTACTGGCGTTTGCGCGTCGGCGCGCGTCGGGTCATCTACCGCATCGACGAGCCAGAGCACACGGTCTGGGTCCTGGCCATCGAGCACCGCCGCGAGGCATATCGCTGAAGCGGCACGCCGCAGGCGGCGCCGGCGGCGGAGTGGCAAGTGTCGAGTGTCGTGGGAAGAGGCGGGCGGGGAGCGGGGGCGGCGGCCCTCTGAGTCCTATCGGTCCTATCGGTCCTATAGGTCCTATCCGATGGGTGCCCTGGCGCCCCTCGCCCTTGACGAGGCCGACGCGCGCGCCTGGGGTGTCTCGCGGCGCCTGCCCCGCCACCGATGGGACAGATAGGACCTATGGGACCTATGCCACAGGCCGGTCCAGGCACGATGGCCCGATGCCGAGCGGCGACGCTCGCCGGGCTGTCTGCCCCCACTTCGCCTCGAGAGAGGTTGCCCCAAGAACCAAGAACGAGAACGTCCCGTGCTAGCGCTCGCTGCCCCTGAGCTTGTATTCGGCGGCGATGCGTTCGCGGAGGCCGACGAGGCGGGTCATGGCGGCCTTGACGGGGGTGGGGTTGATGCGGAGCTCGGGGTGGGCGAGGGCGAGGGCGAGCTTGTCGCGACAGGCGGTGAGACAGCCGTCGATGAGCTTGATCGCGACGGCGCTGCGTCGGCGCCAGACGCGGCCCTCGTCGAGGAAGTCGCCTTTGTTGAAGATGCCGTGCTTCTTCTCGTGTCGCGGGTACTTGTACTTGCGGGGGTCGAGCGCGACGGCGCGGGCCTCGTAGGCGGCGATCTTGCCCTCGAGCTTCTGGAGCTGGATGCGTCGCTGGCTGAGGGCGTCGGTGTAGAAGGCGGTGGTGTCGAGGTCGGCGACGCGGCAGCCTGCGAGGTCGAGTGCGGCGACGAGCTCGCGGCGCGAGGGGACGAGTGCGGTGGCGATCTCGTAGCGCTTGGCCTCGACGGCGGTGAGGGTGAGCAGCTTGCCGCGCTGGGTGACCCACGCGCCGAGCTGGACGTCGGGCTTGGCCTCGGCGTCGGCGGCGGTTGTGGGGGCCGCGGCGGGTGCGGGGGTCGGGGTCTGTGCGACGCTGAGGAAGGTGGCCTTGCCGTTGACGGTGGCCTCGCGGATCTGGATCTCGGCGTCGACCATGGCGGCGGCGATCTTGGGCGGGTAGCCGTTCTTCTGGGCGAGCGAGCGCATCTTGGCGCGGACCGCGGAGACGTGCTTCTCGTCCACCGCGGTCTTCCTGGCGGTGACGGCGACGGGCGCGGCGGCTCCGATGGCGGTGCCGGGGGCCATGAAGGTCTCGGCGCAGGCCATGGCGAGCACGGCGCCTGCGGAGTAGGCTCCGCCTGAGGCGCCGCCGCTGACGTAGGCGACGGTGTGGATGGGGTGGAGCTGCTCGATGAGAGCGCAGATCTCGAGCATGAGGTCGAGTCGGCCGCCTGGGGTGTCGATCTCGAAGACGGCGATCTGGGCACGCTCGCGCGCGGCGGCGGCGCAGGAGCGGCGGACGGCCTCGACCATGAGCTCGCTGTCGATGGGGCCGCTGATCTGGGCGAAGCAGACGAGCTTCTTGCGGTTGCGCTTGACGTGATCGGGTGCGGCGTCGGGCGCGACGGGCGGGGGCCCGAAGGTGGTGGTGGCGGCGCCGCGGCCGCGGACGACGCGGGCGATCTGGCTGCGGCGCACGTCCATCGAGATGGTGCCGGAGACCTGGAGGGAGAGGCGGTCGGCCGTCTCGCCGACGATGGTGCCGGTGAGCACCTTGCCGCTCTTGAGGACGATCTGGTCGGGGCGGCCCGCCGCGGCGACGGCGACGAGCAGGAGGCCCGCGATGGTGATGCGTCCGTTCATAGCTACGCTCCTCGGCCCGTTCGGCGCGGGGCGTCGCACGCTGGAGGGGGAAGGGATGAACGGGGAGAGGCCGCGACCAGCGTGCCCGCGCGCTCGGCTTGGCGATAGCCTGTGGTCACTTGGCTCAGCGATCTTCGGCAGACTGCTCCTCTCTAGCTCGTAGCTAGAGCGTGGACCAGCGACTCCATAGGTGGTAGAGCAAAGCGCGTGCCGAACTCGGCCGCAAACGCGCCCGCGCGGCGTAACCTGTTGCGCATAAGGTGGTTACGGCCCAAACTCGCCGGCCCGCCGCGTTTCCCGCCGCACTCCTCCGCCCTCTGCATCTGCAACGAAGCGTTGCACTCCTCGCTGACCCCAATCTCCATGGAAGCGGACATGTCGCTTCCAGTTCGGTCGAGAGGGGCCGAGTGCGAGAAGATGTAACGATTTGTGGCAGGGCCGAGTCGGGTTGGGCGAGACGGGGACGCGGGATTTGGACCAACTGCGCTGTTCGCAACGCACTGCCGCTCACCGCGTTGCGAGGCAGCGAGTCTGCTCGTTGCCCCAGAGGATGGATGGATGCAGGAGGAGTTCCGCGTCCCCGATCCTGTTGCCCGATCTTGCGCCCATTCATCCACTCATCCAGCCGTCCACGCTGGCAGCGGTGTGCGAGCATGGCCCGACGCCAGACGCGTGCCACATCGCAAATGCCTCGATTCGGTTTGCAGTTTCGGCGGCGCCGCCTATACTGCTATGGCGTTGGCCGCGCGCGCGTCGCGCCGAGGTCGAGCGGGGCTACAGCCACGGAGGTCGAGTTGGATCGTCGGGCCATCCTGGTTGCGGTGTTGCTGGCGGCGGTCGTGGGGGTGCCGTTCCTCGGCAAGGCGTACCACATCGACGACACCTTCGTCCTGAAGGTGGCCGACCAGGTGCTCCGCGAGCCGCTGCGTCCCTACCACGCCGACATCAACTGGGGCCGCGGCGCCAACCCGATCGCCGAACGCACCAAGAACCCGCCGCTGCTGAGCTACTACCTCGCGCCGTTCCTGCGCTTGTGCGGGCGCAGCGAGGTCGTGCTCCACGCGGCGATGCTCGTGTTCCTGGTCATGCTCGCGGCCGGAGCGGGGCTGCTGGGTCGCTGGTTCTGGGTGGACGAGTGGTGGCCCATGGCCTTCGTCATGCTCAGTCCTGCGGTCGTGGTCTCGAGCAACGTCATGCGCGACGTCCCGGCCGCGGGCCTCCTGACGCTCGGCCTCGCGCTCTTCGTGCTCGGCACCGACGAGGATCGCCGCGGCCTGACACTCGCCGGCGCCCTGCTCGTCGGCCTCGCCACCCTCACCAAGTACTCCGCAGCCGCCATGGTCCCACTGCTCGTCCTCTACCCGCTGCTGCGGCGGAAGTGGCGCCGCGCGCTCTATGCCCTCGTGCCCGTCGCCCTGCTCGGGCTCTGGTGCCTCCACAACTGGTGGTCCCAGGGCACCCCCCACATCCTCCGCCTCCTCCAGCAGCGTGCCGCCGCCACCCAGGGCTTCCACAGGCCCTGGGAGGAAAAGCTCATCGCGGGCCTCGTCATCACCGGCTCGATGCTCTTCCTGCTCCCCGCCCTCGTGGTTGCGTGGCTGCGTCGCTGGGCGTGTCTGGCGCTGCCGCTGGTCATCGCGGTCGGGGCGGGCGCGTGGTTTGGGGTGAACGCCTACTTCGGCGGCGCGCCCGTCGCCGAGCGGCCCGACCTGCTGGTGCGAGCGAACGGCACGGCGGTGGCGGGTCGCAGGGTCAAGGGCGGCGGCGACTACGTCTACCTGCGGATCCGCGATCGGCGGACCATCCGCGTCCCGCGAGGCCAGGTCGCCGAGGTTTCGCCGCAGCGCGACCACGTCGTGCGCGGCGACGGCCACAAGTTCGTCGGCCGCGTCGTCTCCGACACCCCCGAGGCCGTGGTCGTCGAGATGCACGGCAGCCGCAGGATCCGCGTGCCCACCGCCCGGGTCGCGCGGGTCGAGAAGCTCACGTGGCAGTACTACCTGTGGGCCACCACTGGCGCCGCGCTGCTCGCCGTCGCGCTCGTCGGCGGCCTGCTCGGCGGCCTCCGCGCCAAGCGTCACAACGAGGAAGCCTGGGCCGAGTGGCTCTTCCTCGCCGCATGGGCAGGCGGCGGCATCGCCTTCAGCGTCCTGTTCACCCCCTTCCAGGCCACGCGCCACTTCCTGCCCGTGCTCGCCCCGCTCGTCGTGCTCGTGCTCGGGCTGCTCGGCCCGCGGCGCAGGCACGTCAAGGTCGTCCTCGGCATCGTCCTCGCCCTCCAGCTCGTCGTCGCCTACGTCGTCGGGTTCGCCGACGCCGAGTATGCCGGCGCCCACCGGCGGTTCGCCGAGGGAGCCGCCCGCACGTTTGCCAGCGAGGACGTCTGGTTCAACGGGCATTGGGGCTGGCAGACCTACGCACAGGACCGCCACGGCTTCACCCACGCCTGGGCCTTCCGCGACACCGGCCAGCTCCCGCCCGCTGGCGCCATCCTGCTCGAGCCTGGCTCCGTGCACCGTTCCAGGCTGCCCGACGGCTTCCGCCAGCGGCTCGTCGAGCTCGAGCCCGCCCGCCGCGTTTACCATGCGCGCTTCCCCGCCCGCACCATGGACGGCATCTACGCCTCCTTCTACGCCTCCACCGACCACCGTCTCCCCTACCACCTCACCTTCGCC
>CBFDBL010000481.1:0-5420 GCA_965603035.1 uncultured bacterium | reverse complement strand
GGAGGTCGCCTTCGGCGAAGGTGAAGAAGGCATGATGGACCTCTGGAAGTGGACGGGTACAGAAGAAAGGGACCCGCCCAGGAACTTCTGTTGCGGAGGCCGACTGGGCAACCCTCGGCATAGGGCGCCACAGGCTGGAAGCCTGTGCCACCGCCCATGTGCAAGGGTGGCACAGGCATCTTGCCTGTGTCCTGGCTTTGCGCAACAGGGAAGGTACACCGAGCATGCGGGGCGGGACCGCGCACTCCGCACCCACTTCCAGAGGTCTCTATGCCTTCTTCACCTGACCCGCGTAGCGGAGTGGTCTCTGCGTTGCACCATGCCCCTTCCTGTCATCGGGAAGTATGCTTCAGTGGGATGAGCCGAAAAAAGGGGGTTCGAGCACGATCACGAATCACGAGCTCCCCTGGCCGGCTTCTCATCGTGCTCGTGCTCTTGCTCGTAATCGTGCTCGGATCTTCGCCTTCCAGCCACGCAGAAGCCTTGGAGTCCCATAGGCATGGCCAAGCATATCTTCGTCACCGGCGGCGTCGTCTCCAGCCTCGGCAAGGGCCTCACCTCGGCCGCCCTCGGCCGCGTGCTCCAGCAGCGGGGCCTGCGCATCGCCCACCAGAAGGTCGACCCCTACCTCAACGTCGACCCCGGCACCATGAGCCCCTACCAGCACGGCGAGGTCTACGTCACCGCCGACGGCGCCGAGACCGACCTCGACCTCGGCCACTACGAGCGCTTCACCGACGCCGCCATCTCCCGCGCCGCCAACTTCACCACCGGCTCGATCTACAAGGCCATCATCGACAAGGAGCGCCGCGGCGACTACCTCGGCAAGACCGTCCAGGTCGTCCCCCACGTCACCGACGAGATCAAGACCGCCATCCGCGCCCTCGCCACCGACGACGTCGACGTCGTCATCACCGAGCTCGGCGGCACCGTCGGCGACATCGAGGGCCTGCCCTTCCTCGAAGCCATCCGCCAGCTCCGCCGCGACGTGGGCCGCCACAACGTCCTCTACATCCACCTCACCCTCGTCCCCTACCTGCGCGCGGCCCAGGAGATCAAGACCAAGCCCACACAGCAGTCGGTCGGCCTCCTCCGCCAGATCGGCATTCAGCCCGACATCCTCATCTGCCGCAGCGAGGTGGCCATCAGCGACGAGGCCAAGGCCAAGATCGCCCTCTTCTGCAACGTCGAGGAGGACGCCGTCGTCGAGGAGCTCGACCTCGAGCACGGCTACCTCGTCTACGAGCTGCCCCTCGTCTTCGCACAACAGGGCCTCGACGAGCTCATCGTCCGCAAGCTCGGCCTCGCCTGCGAGCCCGCCGACCTCGCCGAATGGGCCGCCATGTGCGACGTCCTCCGCAACCCGGCACACGCCACCGACATCGCCGTCGTCGGCAAGTACGTCGAGCTCCGCGACGCCTACAAGTCCATCATCGAGGCACTCACCCACGCCGGCATCGCCAACGACGCACGAGTCCACGTCCGCATGATCGAGAGCAGGGACGTCGCCGACAAGGGCGCCGACGCCGTCCTCGGCCACGTCGACGGCATCCTCGTCCCCGGCGGCTTCGGCTACCGAGGCATCGAGGGCAAGATCGAGGCCGTCCGCCACGCCCGCCAGCGCCGCATCCCCTTCCTCGGCATCTGCCTCGGCATGCAGTGCGCCGTCATCGAGTTCGCCCGCAACGTCTGCGGCTACGAGGGAGCCAACAGCGCCGAGTTCGACGCCCAGACCGCCCACCCCGTCATCGACCTCATGGCCGGGCACAGCGGAGCCGGGCAGATGGGCGGCACCATGCGCCTCGGGTGCTACGCCTGCCACCTGATCGCCGGCACCCACGCCCACGCCGCCTACGGCCACAGCCCCATCGAGGAGCGGCACCGCCACCGCTACGAGTTCAACAACGCCTACCGCGAGCAGATGCGCGGCAAGGGCGTGGTCTTCGCCGGCGTCTCGCCCGACGGCGCCCTCGTCGAGATCGTCGAGCTCGAGGGACACCCTTGGTTCGTCGCCTGCCAGTTCCACCCCGAGTTCCAGAGCAAGCCCGACCGCCCCCACCCCCTCTTCCGCGACTTCATCGCCCACGCACTCGCACGCCGCGCCGAGGCCCCCGTCGCCATCGCCAAGCCCGCCGCGCCCTAGTCCGCATTTCTCACCGGGGCAAGGGGAAGAGTCGGCGCATCCTGTCATCCTGAGCGGAGCGTGCCCGCCGCGGCGGCGGGGCGCGGAGCCGAAGGATCTCCCGGAGGCCTAGGTGCGTGACTGAGCGTACCCATGGGGCCGGGGCCAGCGCTTCGAGAGATTCTTCGACTTCGTCCGCCGGAACGGCGGCCTACGCTCAGAATGACCGAGTTGGCGCGGCGCTCCTGGTGAAAAATGCGGGCTAGGTCTGGCGACGCCTCCTTCCCAGGGTTCCCTACGGTCACCCTGGGCTACGGTCCGGACGCCCCTGGCGGGGCTACGAGCCGCCGTCCGCAAGCACAGCGCCGCCTTGTGGGCAAGGCTGAGCCCCGCGGGAGAGCGCGGGCCGCCGGGCATGCGGGTCCAGGTTCCGGGTTCCAGGTTCCGGGTTCCGGAACGGAGCGGACCGCTCCTGCTCGGCGGCCGAGACCTGTGACCTGAAACCCGGAACCCGTAACCTGGAACCCGGAGCCCCCCGCAGGGCCGGGAGGGCTCCGGGCAGAGCCCTCCCGGCCCGCTGGCGGGCGGCTGGCCGAATCGATCCCGAATTGTCAAAGAGCAGCGTGCGGCGACGGGTCGGCCATGAAGCTTGTCGGCAGACTGGGTCCTTCGTCGCCTCCGAGCGTCGCTCGTACAAGGAGCCGGGCCTCCCAAGGCCGGCAGGAAACCCTTCTCCTCCACCCCTATAGGCCCGAGTCATCCGGAAACCTCCCGGAGTTTTCACGTCTATGACGCGGGCGGGCGGTGGAAGTATGTGCTTGAACGAAGGTTGAGGCGGCAGGTGGCGACGTAAGTTTTTTTCTGGAGTCGCTCTACTTTTTCTTTACTGCTGCTCGAGCGGGGGGATGCACGGCCCGAGGCCCCCCCCGTCCGCCAGATGCGGGCAGGGATGAGCCCAAGACGACAGGGACCGCGGCAGGCATGGGACGGCCTCTGATGGCCGCGTCCCTCCTCGATGGATGGAGGGCAGTGGAGAGGCCGGGCGCGCAGGGGGGACATGGCGGTGGGCCGCGAGCGGGTGTGCTCGGGCCCACGCACCGGTCGTGATCGTGCCAGGACGCTCGGCGACGCCGCTACAGCTCCGCCTTGTCCTCCTCGCGCTCGCCGCCCTCGCGGTCGCCGTCCCGCTCGCGGTCCCCGCCTTCCTTACCTTCGCCCTCGCGGTCGCCGTCGCGGCGCCGTTCCTCACGGCGCTCGCCGCCTTCCCCGTCGCCCTCCCGGCGGCGCTCCTCGCGACGCTTCTCCACCTCGCGCTCGCCCTCTCGGCGCTCCTCGCGACGCCCTTCACCTTCCTTGTCACCCTCTCGGCGCTCTTCCCGACGCTTGT
Organism: uncultured bacterium; assembly: GCA_965603035.1. GTDB lineage: Bacteria > Planctomycetota > PUPC01 > DSUN01 > DSUN01 > CAZDNN01. The sequence goes on along the minus strand of CBFDBL010000481.1, from coordinate 1,911 downwards.
CCACCTCGCGCTCACCCTCGCGGCGCTCCTCGCGGCGCTTGTCCACCTCGCGCTCACCCTCGCGGCGCACCTCGCGGCGCCCTTCGCCTTCGCGGTCGCCCTCACGACGACGCTCGCGACGCCCCTCACCCTCGCCGTCAACCTCACGGCGCTCCTCACGACGCCCTTCACCCTCGCCGTCAACCTCACGACGACGCTCGCGACGCCCCTCACCCTCGCGGTCGCCCTCCCGGCGGCCCTCGCGGCGCCCTTCGCCCTCACGCTCGCCCTCGCGGGCCGCGCGGGGGCGGTCGCCGCCCTGGGGTCGGAGCTTGGCGCCGGCCCAGGCGGCGTTGGCGATCAGGACGGCGCCGTCGGGCCGGACCTTCAGTGTGACGAGCCCGCCGCGCTCGCGGAGCCTGGCCATCTGGGCGCGCAGCTCCTCCGACGGCTGGTAGCCGCCCTCGCGGCCCACGTGGGCCACGTAGTGGATGGGCAGGCGCTCGCCGATGGCTCCCTCGGGGTTCCGCGCCTTGTTGCCCTCGCCGGGCCGCACGTTGGCGACCTCGAGGGTGCAGCCCTTCTTGCCGACCGACACGAGCACGCCGATCAGGGTGCCCTGGAAGCCCTGGATGCCCTCGGGCACCGCCCCCTCGACCCTGGCCGCGCGCCGCTCGGGCACCCGTCGCTCCTCGCCCTCGCCGAGCGCCAGTTGGCCCCACGAGCCGCTGACCAGCACGGCCCCCATCACCACACTCACGAGCATCTGCCTTCCGCGCATCGCGTCCTCTCCTTTCCCCTCCAGCAGTCGGACTGTGAACTGGGTTCCCGTGACACGGACCTCGCCCACGGACGTGGCGACGACGAAGCGGCCGCGGCCGCGGTCCACCTCGCACGTCACGCCGCCCTGCTCGAGGAACACGCTCTCGTCGCGGCGCCTGCCCGCCACCCGCACGCGGCTGCCTGGGTGGAGCTCGACCTTGCAGTAGCCGCCGAGCCTGAGGGTGGACGGCCGCTCGCCCGCGACCAGGGTCGCGCCGCGCCGCACGCTGCCGCCGCCCACGACGGTCAGCGGCCCCATGCCGCGCGGCCCCGGGTAGGCGAGGAACAGCGCCCAGGCCCCCACCGCCAGCGCGACGACCGCCGCGGCAGCCCCCGCGCCGACGAGCACGCGCCGCCACGGCGCGCCCGCGCGGGCCAGGATCCGGCGGCTGAGATCCGGCGGGCGCTCGTCGCCCAGCAGCTCCGCCAGCAGCACGTCCACGAGCCGGTCGCGGCGGTTCCCGTGCCGCATCAGGCGCCCTCCATCCCGAGCCGCCGCTCCACGCAGTCCGCCAGCTTCGCGCGCACGCGGCGCAGGAGCGACTTCACGCCGTTCTCGGTCATGGCCAGCAGCCCGGCCATCTCGGCCCGCGAGCGCCGCTCGGCGTAGCGCAGGTCGAGCGCACGGCGCTGCCCGGCCGGCAGCCGCTCGAGGCAGCGCCGCAGCGCCTCGACGTAGTCGAAGCCGTCGCCGCCGCGCAGGAACGTCTCGGCCCACGTGGCCTCCATCTGCTCGAGCACCGGGCGGCTGAGCGTCGCGGGCCGGCGGCTGCGCTTGCGGCAGTAGCGGAGGAACAGGTTGCGCGCCACGCCGCGCAGCCAGCGCGCCACCTGGCGGTCGTCGCCGCTCTCGGGCGCGGCGTCGCTGCGGAAGGCGGCCAGGAACGTGTCCTGCACGAGATCCTCGGCCGCCTCGTTGCCGGCGCCCAGGTAGCGCATGTAGCGATACAGCTCGGCCTGGTGCGCCCGCACCAGCGCGGCCAGCTCGTCGCGGTCGATCCTGCCCACGCGCGGTTCCTCCACCCTACTATCGCACAGATTACCAGAAAGGGTGCGCGGGAGGTGGGGGCATCTCGCATGACTGGCCTGTGGATTCGCGGCGGGTTTCCT
>CBFDBL010000480.1:0-5422 GCA_965603035.1 uncultured bacterium | reverse complement strand
CATAGTGCATGCCTGCGTAGCTCACCGTCTGGGAGTCGAAGTTCCCAGTCATGACGTGCGTGCCCATATCCTGGCCGTTGTTGTTCGTGTCCGGCGAACTCGGGCAGATGAACACGCCAGGGTCAGGCACGACGCCCGTCCAGTAAAGGCTGGCCAGCCACTCGGCACCGTTGTAGTCGGAATCCCCGACGGTCCCACTCCCGCCGCTGGCGCGACCGAGCGGGCACGGGTAGAAGCGATTGTCCCCGTGCTCGTTGAGGTAGGTCGCGAAGCCCTTGGCGAGCTGGTTCAGGTTGTTCCGGCAACGGATACGCCGAGCTTCCTCACGAGCCCTGGCCAACGCGGGCAAAGGCATGCCCGCCAGGATTGCGATGATGGCAATGACGACCAGGAGCTCAATCAGCGTGAAGCCGTGTCTCTTCTTCATTTAGTTCTCACCCCCTTTCAGGTGCGAAGAAGATCCAACACGTTACGCAAACTCTGAGAGTAGTATACGCCAGCAGCGACCCATGTCAAGCCCAAAAGCGCTTTCCCGGCAGTTTTCTACCCCTCCGCCAGCGACCGCATCACGAGCCCTGTCAAAGGCTTAGGCCAGAAGTAGGTGGACTTCGGCGGCATCCGCTCCCCGGCGTCCACCGCCGCCATCAGCTCGGCCGTGCGCACGGGGCGCAGCAGGGCGGCCAGCCCCGCCTCCCCGGCGTCCACGCGCCGGACCGCCTCCGCCGCATCGGCCGTGTAGGCGATGGCTGGCGCGTGCGCGCCGAGCAACTGCCCGACGAAGGCGTGCGCGAAGACCGCCGCAGGCAGCACACGGACCGGCGAGCCGGGCCGGTGTGGCGACCGGGACATCGCATCGTCGTCCCGCAGGGTCAGCAGCGCGTAGCCGCCCGTCTCGCCGCCGTATGTCACGAAGCAGCCAGGGCTTGTGCAGTCGCGAGCCACCGCCAGGGCCTCGGGCAGGCCGGCGCCGTCCAGACGCTGCACGTCGAACCAGCGCGACGCCGCACCCACGACCGCCGCGGCCGCCGAGCCACCAGACCACGCGACCACGCGGTGGGTCGGCCGGATGACCAGGCCCGGGTCGGCCGACGACATGCAGGCCGTGAGCACGAAGTCCCAGGGCCTCTCGCCGCCGGGCCGCGCCGCCGCGGCCTGGAGGTGCTGGTAGGCGAGCGCCGTCTCGTAGCGGTGGTGCCCGTCGGCGATGTAGAGCGGCAGCGGGGCGAGCGCCTCGGCGAGCGCCGCGTGGGGCCCGGGCTCGACGACGCAGCGGAGCGCGTGGTCGATGCCGCAGTCGTCGGTGAAGGCGAGGGCGGGCTCGCCGGCGGCGAGCGCCTCGAGCAGGCCGTTGACGCGGCCGTCGTGGTCGGCGCAGAAGGTGAGGATGGGGCTGAAGTTGGCGGGGGCGGTCTGCATGAGGCGCAGGCGGTCGGCCTTGGGGCCTGGCATGGTGTTCTCGTGGGGGCGGACGCGGCCGTTGGCGTATGGCTCGAGCCTCAGGGCGCCGAGCAGGAGCTTGCGGCGGTGGCGCTGGCCGTCGTGCTCGAAGGCCTGGGTGTAGATGTAGAATGCCGGCGCGGGGTCGGTGGCGAGCACTCCGTCGGCCTGCCATGCCCGCAGGCGGCTGGCCGCGTCGCCGTACCAGTCGGGCGGCATGGGCTCGTGGGCCGAGCGCCTGTGGCCGAGGATCAGGTGGGCGATGTTGTGGGGGCTTCGCCTGCACAGCGCTGCATGTTGTGCGGGGTCGATCACGTCGTACGGCGGCGCCATCAGGGCTGCCGGGCCGTCGCCAGGGGCCGCATAGCGCAGGCCACGAAACGGTCTCACGTCGGGCATGCTCGCTGTTCGCTCCTCGTGGGGTCGTTAGTGTGTCTCGCAGCGCACGATGCCGCCCGACTGCACCGCAGCCTCGGGGATGGCGACCTGCGCCCGCCGCTCGTGCGGTCCGTCGCTCCACGTCACGTGCGCGTCTCCCGCCGCGCGATACCGGCTCGCCGCGCCCTCCGTCGCGTAGGGCACCCGCAGGCGGTAGCTGCCCGTCGCGTCGGCCCGCGCGGCCCGCGCGTAGCGCAGCGTCCGCCCGTCAGAGTCCGACAGGTCCACCCGCAGCCGGACCTCCGCGCCGGGCCTCGCGAGCCCCGAGACCACCGCCCCGCGCACGCACTCGAACACCAGCGTGCGGCAAGGCTCACGCATCCGAGCCGCAAGCGTCGGCGGCCACGGCCCCTCGAACTCCGCGACCAGCCGGAAGCGCTCCAGCGGACCCCGGCCAGACGGCGCCCGCAGGCCGCGCCACAGGTGCAGGCTCGTCGCCATCACCCGCTGCTGGGCCAGGCGGCGCGGGTCCAGGCCCGCCTGCTGCACCAGCAGCGGCACAGGCAAGTGGGCCGAGAGCACGTAGCGCACGCCCAGCCGCGAGCACAGCTCGGCCGCCGCGGCCTCCGTCCTGGCGCCGAAGAAGGCCTGCGAGCGGGCCAGCCCGCGCTGGTGCTCCGCCGTGTTGCCGAACGGGCACGCCACGTTCGCCTGCCCCGCCACGTAGGTCAGCCAGTGGCCGTAGTGCCAGAAGGCCATCACGGCGTAGCGCGGCCGCGCCGCGAAGTCGCGCGCGTCCCCTGGCACAGGCGCCTCGTCGCGCAGCCACTCCAGCGCGGGCAGCAGCGTGCGCAGCTCCCAGTTCGGTGCGTACGGCCGCACCGTCCACCGCCCCGCGGGAGTCGCCAAAGCCACTGCCGCACCGACCACCAGCGCCAGCCGCACGAGCCTCCGCCGCGGCCCACCCGCCAATCCCGCCAAGGCGTACAGCCACACCGCCAACTCCCCAAGGCACAAGCCCATCGGAACCGACAGCATCGCCGCGAACCGACGCTGACCCGCCGCCAGCACCACGCTCGCCACCAGCCACAGCGCCACCAGCCAGTCCCCGGCCCGCCGACGGCCACCCGCTCCGCGCCACACGCACAGCACCAGGCCCACCGGCACCGCCAGCGCGGCCCAGCTCAGGTCAGCCGCGACCCCCTGGACCCCACGGTCAAAGAGCCCGATCCCCTCGCCCGTCGTCGAGACCGTCACGTCCGCCGTCGCACTGACGAACGAGCCGGCGCCACCCAGCCCTCGCGCGACGACCGCTGCCACCGCGGCCGCCAGAACCAGCAGTGAGCCCAGCACCACGGCCACCCGCAGGCGCCGAGGCCGCCAGACCCGAAACGCGACGTATACCATGATCTGGCTCACCGCGCCAGCCCAGCACAGGATGATGTGGAAGCCCGAGAGGAACAGGTGCGACAGCGCCCCAGGCTTCGCCGACGCCGACAGCGTGCACACCAGCGTGGCCAGCACCGCCGCACTGCCCATCGCCGCCACAGCCGGCTCCGACGGCGAGTCGTCCACGAGCGCGCGAACCACGAAGAACGCCCCGGCCAGCACCACGAACGCGATGGCGCCAGGCCACACCCACAGGCCCGCAGCCAGCATGGCCCCGCCGCCGGCCGCCCAGGCCAGACCGCCCACCCTGCCCCGCGCCGACAGCGACGCCAGGAGGCATCCGTTGGCGACCGCCGCGCACAGGAGCGCCGCCACGTCGTGGTCCACGCGCCCCACCGCCGACACCGAGATCGCCATGGGCGCCACCGCCACGGCCAGCGCAGCCACCAGGCCCGTGCCCCGACCGCGCCACTGCGCGCCCAGCCAGTAGGTCGCCGCCACCACCCCCAGCCCGAGCACCGGCATCGCCCACCCACACCAGCGCTCGACCTGCGCCGTCCACGCCCGCGCACCGGCCACGCGAGCCAGCGTCGCGAGCGCCAGGTCGAAGCCCGCCGGCCAGTAGATCTCCGCTCCCTCCGGCGCGTTCACCCACCCGTCGCGGGCCGGCACCGCAGGCCAGCGCGCGACGGCGTGCTGGATCCGGCGCATGTGGTAGTGGGGATCGTGGCCGGGCACGAGCACGCGCTCGCCGTCGAAGACGTACCGCGCGTCGCGTGCCCGCAGCATGAAGGCGGCGAGCAGCACGAGGGCCAGCAGGCCGCGGCTGCCCCATACTGCGAGGCGAGCGCGACGCCCTGAGCCTTGTGCGGATGGCGTGGCCAACGGAGTCCCCGGCTACGGCGAGGCATCCTCGGGGGCGATGAAGCGCGCGAACCCGTCCGAGCGGACCGAGCCCTGCCCGGCCGCACGGCGGTAGAAGAGCAGCAGCTCGACGCCGGGCCGGTCGGCGACGAACGCGGCGGCCCGCTCCGGCCCCAGCACGCTACAGGCCGTGGCATAGGCGTCGGCCCTCGTCGCGTCGGGCGCGACGATCGTCACGCTGCTCACGTGCTCGACGGGCCGGCCCGAGCGCGGATCGAGGATGTGCGAATAGCGGCGCCCGTCGAGGACGATGAACTGCTCGTAGTCGCCCGAGGTCGCCACCGCGACGTCGCGGACTTGCAGGCGCTCGTCGCGGATCGCGTCGGGCCGGGCCGGGTCGCGGACGCCGATGAGCCAGCCCTCGCGTTCTGGCGGCGCGCCGAGCGCGTAGAGATCGCCGCCCGCGTCCACCAGTGCGGCCTCGATGCCGGTCGCGCGCAGCGCCGCCACCGCCGCGTCCACGATGTAGCCCTTGCCGACGGCCCCGAAGTCCACGCGCATGCGCTCTCGCGCCAGGCGAGCCGTCCCGCGCTTGGCGTCGACCTCGATCGCCTGGTAGCCCACCAGGGCCATGGCCGCTGCGCGTTCCTCGTCGGTCGGAAGCCTGCGCCGGCGGTAGCAGCGCTTGTAGAGCCGCACCAGCGGCCCCACCGTGATATCGAAAGCCCCGCCCGTCTCCCGCGACAAGGACACCGCGCGGCCCAGCAGCGCCACGAGCCGCGCATCGACCGCGACCGCCTCGCCCCCCGCCTCGCGGTTCAGCCTCGAGCCGTCGCTCTCGCGCCGCCACGTGCTGACGGTCGCCTCCAGGCGCTCGACCCGGCCGAAGGCCGTCGCGATCGCCTCCTTCCCCGCCTCCTCGCTCGGCGCGTAAACGGTCATCGTCACGTACGTGCCCATCGCCATGCGCGTCTCGCGCACGCGCACGGGCTCAGCCGCAGGCAGCTTGCGCCTCGGCTCCTGAGCGTGGCGGCACGCGGCCGTCGCCATCATCGCCACAGCAGCCACGCAGAGGGCCGAGAACCGGTGCACCAGACAGGCTCCTCCATTCCGCGCCCATTCTACCAGATCCCGTTCCGCCGCGAAACGGCGTCGCTACCTGTGCCACAATGATCTCACACCTGGGCAGGTGTGAGATTCTTCCCGCCGTGGTCGGCGTTGCGCGCGGGGCGGTGCAGGGCGGCCTCTGGCACGAGGCGGCACCCGTCCGCTGACCATCAGGTTGCCCAGTACGCGCGGGGCAGTGCTGGGGCGGCCTCCGATGGTCTGCTATCACACCTGGGCAGGTGTGATA
>CBFDBL010000479.1:0-5430 GCA_965603035.1 uncultured bacterium | reverse complement strand
GTGGGAGAGTTCCTGTGCGAGCATCCGCGATCTCGGAGTCGTTTGAGTGTGAGATGGAGCTTCCTGCCCGCGCAGGCGGGCAGCGCGCTGCGGATGAGCTGGCGAGGTGACCGCAGGCCGGGATTGCGCCTTCGGCGGTGGGGTTGTGCGTCGCGGTCACGGTCGAGCGCGCCGCCGAATCCGCGCAGGGATACTCGCCGCAAACGGCGACAGACTCCGCGCGGGAAGCGAAGAGAGAAGAAGACCGATCAGGACGAGAAGTCTCTCACAACACCGCCTCGGGAATCTCCACCTGAATCGCGCGCCAAGACACAGGGCCCCGCAAAGGGTTCCAGGAATCTCGGCCGCCACGGGGATGAGGCCGTGGGCGCGGCGGCGAAGCAACCGCGCTGTCCGCAAGGCACTGCCGCTCACGGCGTTGCGAGGCGCCGACGTTGCTCTCGACCCCAGGGATGGGTGGATGGATGAGAGAGGAGTTCCGCGCCCCCGATCCTGCTTGCCTGATCTTGCGCTCATTCATCCGTTCATCCACTCATCGAGCCATCCACGCGCATGCCGCCGCCGCATGGCCCGACCTCAGACGCGGGCCACATCGCAGGTGCCTCGCGGCGAAGAGCCGTTGACATGCCGAGCCGCTGCGAGTACGCTGGAAAGCGAGGTGCGACCCCCGCGCAGACGACAGGAGGAGACGAACCGATGCGAGGCAGCCTGACGACCCTGGCGCCGCTCGTGGCGCTCGCCGCGCTGGTGCTGTGCGGCGCCGCGTGCATGTCGCCGAATGTGTACCGAGAGGACCTGCCTATTAATCTCTCGCAAGCCGATACCGCCGCGTCGCCCGACTGGACCGACGAGCTGGCGAAGAAGGCCTGGACCGAGGGCGAGCCCGGCTGGCAGCGGGAGCAGGACGGCTCCACGACCGGCCACGCCGAGGACCGGAAGTTCATGATCCTGATCCCGAAGCCGAAGGTCTCGACCAAGCGGCACGAGAGGGACCTGATCTCGGAGATGATCTGGGCACGCGAGAGGTCCCGCAAGAAGTAGCCTCGCCCCGCGGCGCCCGTGACAGCGAGAGGGTGAACGTGCGATGAGACGGCGCGACTTCATCGGGTCCCTCGCGGCTGCGACCGCGGCCGCCGCGCTGCCGAAGGCCACGGCCGCCAGCAAGAGGCCGCCCAACGTCATCGTCCTCATGGCCGACGACTGCTCGGCGCGCGAGTACGCCTGCTACGGCCATCCCACGCACAAGACCCCGACCCTCGACCGGCTGGCCGAGACCGGCGTCCGCTTCGAGACCTGCTGGTGCACGCCCATCTGCTCGCCGACCCGCGCGATGATCATGACCGGCCGCTACGCCTTCCGCACCCGCTGGTGGCACAACAACATGAAGCCATCGGGGAAGGAGGACGACGCCGACTTCAGCAGGAGCCACAAGATCTTCGCCCAGCCGCTCAAGGCCGCGGGCTACGCCACGGCGATCTGCGGGAAGTGGCAGCTCCGCGGCGTCGAGTCGGCCTACGGCTTCGACGAGCACTGCATGTGGCGCAAGTGGAAGGGGTTCGACGGCCCCGTCGAGCAGCAGGGCCACTCGCTGCCGGGCCGCGCCGCGCGCTACTGGCATCCCGCCATCGTCCGCAACGGCAAGGGCCTGCCCACCAAGGCCACCGACTACGGCCCCGACCTCTTCACCGACTTCCTCCTCGACTTCGCCAAGCGGCACAGGGACCAGCCGTTCCTCGTCTACTATCCGATGTGCCTGACCCACGGCTCGTGGGACTTCGAGGCCGGCCGCGCCGGCTACCTGCCGGTGCCCGAGCTCGACGCCGCCGGCACGCCGACCGGCCGCAAGGTGCCCGGCTCGCTGCGCAGCAACGTCGAGTACTGCGACCATCTCGTCGCGCGTATCCTGCGCGGCCTGGAGAAGCTGGGCCTGCGCGACGACACCGTGCTCTTCTACACCTGCGACAACGGCACCAGCGGCTACGGCAAGGGCAACGTGCGCGGCGAGCGCGGCCCGCTGGTCCCGCTGATCGTCCACGGCCCCGGCACCGTGAAGCCGCGCGGCGCCCGCAAGGAGCTCGTGAGCCTCGTGGACATGTTCCCCACCCTGCTCGACCTCGCCGGCGTGCCGCTGCCGAGCAACTACGCCCTCGACGGCCGCAGCTTCGCCTGGGTGCTCCGCGGCGAGGAGGGCGCCGAGCGCGACTACGTCTTCTGCAACTACGCCGACAAGCGCCTGATCCGCACCCGCCGCTGGCTGCTCGACGGCGACGGGCAGCTCTGGCGCTGCGGCGACAACCGCAGCGGCGAGGGCTACGCCAACGTCACGAAGTCCCAGGCCCCCGAGGCCCTCGCCGCGCGCAAGCAGATCGAGGCCTGGCTCGCCGACCTCCCCGGCCCCGCGCCCGACGACCCGCTCGTGGCCCGCTACCGTGCTGCGGTCAGCAAGAGGAAAGCGGCCAAGGGTGGCCGCACACGCAGGAAACGTGGGCAGGATGAAGCGAAGCCGTAGCGAGGGACGTTGCAGGCGCCCGCCATCGCGATACAATAGTGCAATGCAGGCCAGAAGGAGTTTCCTGATGCCACACCGCCGGTGGCCGGCTTTCGCCCGCGCGTGCCTGGCCGTGCTGCTCGTCAGCCTGCTGCCCGCGTCCGCGGCGTCGGCAGGCGCAGCCGCCCCCGAGAAGGCGGCCCGCGACCAGGCGATGCTGAGGCAGCTCGACGCCCCCGTGCTGTTCCTCAAGCGCTTCAACCAGCATGGGATCCACATCTACGACAACTTCTTCAAGTGGCGGCCCGGCGGCGGCATCTACGTGCTCGAGAACCCCGCCGACCCGCCCGAGCGGCACCGCGTCCGTCCCCTCGTTGGCCCCGACGCGCCGGGCACCCTGGGCGCCGGCATGTACTGGGACCCCGAGCAGTCGTTCGACGCCTCGCGGCTGCTCTTCTGCTTCAAGGCCAGCAGTGGCGGCTCGACGAGCATCTACGAGATCGGCATCGACGGCCAGGGCCTGCGCCGCGTCACCGACCCGACCCCGTGCGCGGCCGCCTACAGGGGCAGCCACGCGGGCGTCCACGACATGCAGCCCGCCTACCTGCCCGACGGCCGCATCCTGTTCACCTCGACCCGCCAGCACGGGCTCGTGCCCTGCGCGAACGAGGGCGTCAACATCCTCCACGTGATGAACCCCGACGGCTCGGGCATCCGCGCCATCTCGGTCAACAACGTCAACGAGTTCGACCCCTGCCTCCTGCCCGACGGCCGCGTGCTCCACGGGCGCTGGGAGTACGTCGACAAGACCGCCCTGACCGTCCAGAGCCTCTGGACCATCTTCCCCGACGGCACCAACGAGACCGCGCTGTTCGCCAACAACATGGTGCATCCCGAGGCGCTGCTCGACGCGCGGCCCGTGCCCGACGCGCCCCACCTCGTCGTCGCCAGCTTCACCCCCCACAACTCCCCGCCCCGAGGCGCCATCGGCCTCGTCGACATGCGACGCGGCAAGAACGGCACCCAGGCCCTCATCAACCTCGACCACCCCACCAAGCCCGACCACGACCGCGGCAACTCCTGCGAGCCCTGGCCCCTCTCGAGCCACCTCGTTCTCTACAGCGGCATGCCCCGAGGCCGCAAGCTCAACGCCATCCTGCTCATCAACCGCGCGGGCCACCGCGTCGTGGTCACCTCGGACCCCAAGATCGACTGCCACGACCCCATGGTCATCAAGCCGCGACCCGTGCCGCCGGCCATCGTCGAGAGCGTCAAGACGCAAGAGCGCTCGGGCCGCTTCTACGTCCAGGACGTCTACGACGGCCTCCGGGGCGTCGCGCGCGGCGAGGTCAAGGCGCTGCGCGTCGTCGAGGAGACCTCGCGGGTGAGCGCGTCGCCCGGCGGCGCGATGAACCAGACGTTCGTGATGAGCGGGGTGCTCGCCTGGAGCGCGAAGAACCTGCTGGGCGTGGTGCCGGTCGAGGCCGACGGCTCGGCCTACTTCGAGGCGCCCGCGGGCCGCGCGCTCTACCTCCAGGCCGTCGATGGCGAGGGCCGGCTCGTCCAGTCCATGCGCACCTTCGTCCAGGCCGCGCCCGGCGTGACGCGCTCCTGCATCGGCTGCCACGAGCACAAGTACTCCGCGCCCGCCGTCGTCGCCGACCGCCTCGCCCTCAAGCGGCCGCCGTCACAGCCCCGGCCCGAATCGTGGGGCAGCGGCTTCATTGACTACGCCTCCATGGTCCAGCCCATCCTCGACCGCCACTGCGTCCGCTGCCACGGCGGCGACAAGGGCTTCGCCGCGAAGCTCGACCTCTCGGGCGGCTGGACCGAATACTTCAGCATCAGCTACGAGAACCTCGTGAGCCGCCGCGACACCCAGCTCACGGCCCACCTCATCGCTGGCATCGACTGCATGAACGGGACGTCGATCTGGTCGTCGCTCATCATGCCGCCGCGCTCTCACGGCTCGGGCGCCGCTCCGCTCGCCAAGGAGCTGGTCAGCGGCCACCACGAGCGCATCCCCGACCTCACGCGCGCCGAGCGCGACCTGCTCATGGCCTGGATCGACACCAACGGCCTCTATTACGGGACGTGGAACTACACCCGCCACGGCCCGAAGCTCCGCCCCTGGGCGGGCATCCGCAACGCGCTGGTCGGCCGGATGCAGGCCGCCGGCTGCGCCCGCTGCCACGGCGACGGCCGCCGCGTGACCCTCTTCGAGAGCGACTGGTTCAACCTCCGCCACCCCGAGCGCAGCCGCATCCTCCGCGCACCGCTCGCCCAGGGCGACCAGGGCGACGGCCTCGCCCTCTGCCGCGACCGCAAGGTCGACCCCCGCGAGCAGCGCATCCGCATCATGGTCGGCGGACGCTACCACCACGCCGTCCGGCCCACAGCCAGCTTCAAAGCCCCCAAGGCACCCAAGCCGAAGGACTTGCAGGAGCCCGTCGCCACCTTCGCCTCGACCCTCGACCCCCACTACCAGGCCATGCTCGCCGCCATCCGCAACGGCCGCCGCCAGGCGCTCGCCGCCCCGCGCGTCGACATGCCCGGCGCCGAGATCGTGCCCGGCGCGCACCGCCAGCTCCTGCCCCAGCCACTGCCCGAGCCGCTTCCACCGCTCGAGGCACGGGTCGATGCCGAGAGCGTCGTCCACCTGGCCTGGGAGCGCTCGGCTCGCACCATCGGCCTCGCCGCCGAGCTCCACAGGGGACCGGAGCCAGGCTTCCAGCTCACGAAGGAAACGCTGGTTGCGGCCACCCCCCTCTTCCGCCACACCGACCCCGACGCCCAGCCGGGCAGCCAGCACTACGCCCTCGTCCTCTGCTCCGCCGAGGCCCGCAGCGCCCCCGTGCGCGCGACCGTCCGCGTCCCGCCGCCCAAGCCGCCTGCGGCCGCCGCGGCGGTCAGAGGGGGGAGGCAGGCAAAGCCACCATCGG
>CBFDBL010000478.1:0-5448 GCA_965603035.1 uncultured bacterium | reverse complement strand
GGTCGATGCAGTGGAGCCGCTTGTCGCGCGAGCCGACGAGCACGCGATCGTCGGTGACGGCGGCCGAGGAGAAGAAGGGCTCGTCCTTGTCCCTGTAGGTCCACACGACCTTGCCCGCGACGACGTCGATGCACAGCAGCTCGTTGCCGTAGTTGCCGACGAAGGCGTGGCGGCCGGCCAACGCAACGGAGGCGGCGATGTACGAGCCTGTGTCCACGGCCGCGAGCTTGCGGCCATCGCCGACCGCCACGACGTAGACCTTGGCGTCGCAACCGCCGAAGGCCGCGCGGCCCTCCGCGATGCCCGGCGCACCGTTCACGTAGCTCTCCGTCTCGTACCGCCACACCGACTTCCCGGTCGCGGCGTCCACGCAATGGACGCGGCTGTCGTAGCTGCCCACGAGCACCCACGTCGCGTCGCCCTTCGGCGCGCGCGCCCAGTTCGCCGCGCCGAGGATCCGGTCCTCGGCCCCATACTTCCAGCGCAGCTTGCCCGTGGCCGCGTCGAGCGCGTAGAGGAAGCCGTCGGCCGAGCCGACGTAGACCGAGCCGCCGAGCACCAGCGGCGACGCCTCCACCGTGTCGCCCGTCTTGAAGGCCCACACCCTCCTCCCGCTGGCCAGGTCGAGGCAGTGCACGTGGAGATCGTCGGAGCCGACGTACACGCGGCCGCCGACGATGGCGGCCGACGACCTCACGGCATCGCCCGTCTTGGACCGCCAGAGCAGCTTCAGGCGGGCGGGCAGCGCCCCCGGCGCCCTGCCCAGCAGTGCCGGGCCGCCGCGGAACATGGGCCAGTCGCCGCTCGCGGGCGCCGCGACCGCGCGCACGGCCGCCGCCGAGGCAAGCAGCACCAGGGCTGTCCAGGAGATCCCCTTCATGCCAGCATGCTACCAGGGGCGCTGAGCAAGTGCAAGCCATCCGCCCACGCGCTCGAGGGCGGAGAGGGCGAAGACGAGCGGGTAGAGGCGCTCGTAATACCAGAGCTTCGCGAAGTAGAAGCCGATGGGCGCTGGGGCGAAGGCGCGGCCGCGGTCGGTGCGATCGACCAGCCACGCGACGCCCCGCGAGACGGCGTCCCGGGGTCCCTCGGCGACCGACGGCGCGGCGACGAGCACGCGGGCCAGGCCATCGACGGCGAGCGCGGTCTCCTCGAGCGAGGAGGCCACGCCCCGCGCGCCGCCCCAGCCGCCATCGGCGTTCTGCACAGACAGGAGCCACCGCACGCCGCTGGACAGCATGGCCGCGACGCCCGGGGCGTTCGGCCCGGCGAGCGGCCCCAGCGCCTCCAGGACGCGCGCGGTGCCGACGACGGGGTTCTCCTCGTCGGGCGCCGCCTCGTTGCCGAACCACAGCGGCACCCAGGACCCGTCGGCCCGCTGCTCGGCAGCCAGGTAGGCGAGGGCGCGGCGCACGGCGGCGCGGGCGCGGGGTTGCAGGTCGGCGCCGAGGTCGTCGCGCCAGGCCCCGAGCGCGCGGAGGACGTGGGCGGTGAGATCGGCGCCGCTGCGGTCGAAGGGCAGCCGGCCCCAGCCGCGGCAGAATGTGGGGATGCCGCCGTCGCGGTTCTGGAGGCCCAGCAGCCAGCGGACGGCGGCCTGTGCCGCGGCCAGGATGCGGGCATCGTCGAGCCGGAGGCTGCGGAGGGCGAGCAGCGCGCCGGCCGTGTCGTCGGCGTCGGGCACGCCGCCGCTCAGGTCGGTCCACGCCCAGCCGCCGGGGTCGGCGTTCGTGAAGGAGTGCACCTGGCGGTGCTGCTGTGCGAGAAGCCAGTCGAGCACGGCGCGCCGCTCCGCGACGGGCACGCGCTCGGCGAAGTCGGGCGCGGCGGCGAGGGCATCGACGGCGAGGGTGGTGACCCAGGTCGCCAGGTTGGTGTCGATGGGCCAACTGCCGTCGCCGCGGACGGAGGCACGCAGGAACTCGACGGCCTTCGCCGCGACGGGGTGGCCGGCGAGGCCGGCGGCGGCGAGGCTCATGGTGACGAAGCTGGTGAGCGGGGTGGCCTCGAGGAACCCGCCGCTGTCGGGCTGCATGGCGGCGAGCCTGGCGAAGGCCCTGCGGCGCGCGACGGCGCGGACGCCGCGCGTGATGGGGTTGCGGGGCGGGAGGTGATGGAACCGCGCGTGGCCGATGGCGACGAGTGCGGGCAGCGCGTAGCTGACGACGGGCACGCGGAGCCACTTGAGCGCCTCGTGCGGCAGGGCGGCGAGCTCGAAGGGCAGCGGCGCGACGTGCCGCCACGCCGCGCTGCCATCCCCCAGCTTTCCCGCGAGCGCGCACGTGGCGAGGATGGGCACCGAGAAGGTGCGGTCGGCGCCGTAGCGGTCGGCGATGGCCTGGGCGAGCCGCTCGGGCTCGAGGCCGCCGGCCGCGCGCACGAGCCAGGCCTCGGCGCCGCGGACCGTCGCGGCGTGCGCCGCCTCGGCGCCGGCGATGGCGAAGGCGCACCAGCACAGGACGGTCGTCGAGATGTTGCTGCCGCTCAGCGTGCTGTCGCCCCAGCCGCCGTCGGCGTTGGCGTTGGCCGCGAGCCACCCGACGCCCTGGCGGACCAGGTCGGCGCTCCGGCGCGGCTCGACCAGGGCCAGGGCGCCGACGGCGGTCGCCGTCGAGAGGGCGCTGGCGCACAGCTCGCCCGCCCACCAGCCGCTGGGCAGGCGCTCGGCGAGCAGCCGCTCGCGGGCGTGGACGAGGCTCTCGCGCAACGCGTCGCCGTCGATGGCCATGGCTACATGCTCAGGTGCCCGAGTGCGAGGAGGCCGTAGTAGGTGTACTCGCAGTCGAGCGCGTCGTCGGCCCAGGAGCCGCGGAATCCGCCGCGGGGGTCCCACAGGGAGTCGAGGAAGTCGAGGCAGCGCTCGCCGATGGCCGCGAGCGGCGCGCCGAGGGTGCCGAGCGCGTGGAGCGCGGTGGCCGTCGAGAGCAGGTCGGGCATGGGCGCGGCGGGGCCGGCGAGGAAGCCCCCGGGCAGCGCGTGGCGGCCCAGCAGCCAGTCGGCGACCGCCGGCGGCACGTCGCGCCCCAGGCATCGCAGGACGACGGCGGCGCCGGCCGTGGCCGGCGTGGAGCCGACGGGCCGCCCTGGCTCGTTGGCGTACCCGCCGTCGGCGGTGCGGAGCCCGCCGAGGCAGGCGACGAGCCCGTCGGCGTCCGGCACGTCCCCGCGGCAGTCGCCCCAGGCGCCCAGGGCGAGGAAGCAGCCGTAGGCGGTGCCGTGCCCCGCGCCCGGCGTCGGGCCGTAGCCGCCGTCGGGCGTGCGGAACGTGCCGAGGCGCTCGAGGACGGCTGCCCGGGTCGCGGGCGGCGGCCCGCCCTCCTCGATGCTGGCCCAGGCGCGCGCCAGGCAGCAGCAATGGACGAAGTCGAGGCGCTCGCACGGGCCGAGGCCGCTGAGCCAGGCCCCGACGCTCTCGCGGGGCAGCTCGGCGCCGAGGGCGAGGAGGGCTTCGAGTGCGAAGACGGCGTAGTAGAGGTCGCTGGCGTCGGCGCGCCCGCGGAAGCCGCCGTCGGGGTGGCGCTGGCTGCGCACGAACGCGGCGACGTGGCGCGCCGAGGGGCCGAGGAGCGCCGGCGCGCGGCAGGCGGCCTGAAGCATGGCGTGCCTCAGGGTCACGGCCTCAGCCCTCGGCAGGGAACTCGTCGAAGATCTGGCCGATGACGCGGCGGAGGAGGCCCTTGAGGCTGGCGTTGCGGAGCGGCTGGAGTGCGCGGATGGCCCGCATCTTGTGGGTCTCGAGCACGTGGCGGGCGGCGTCCTCGGCGCCGAGGTGGTCGAGTGCCCGCTCGACCTCCCGCCGCGCCTCGCCGGCCCGCCAGGGCAGCCGCCACGTGGCCTCGAGCAGCCGCCGCATGTCGCCCTCGGCACGCTCGCAGGCGATGGCGAGCACGAGCGACGGGCTCAGGGCGCCGTCCCCCTCGACCTCGCCGCGGAAGTCGAGCAGCTCGTCGCGTATCTGGTAGGCGACGCCGAGCGCCTCGCTGTAGTCGTGGAGCAGGCGCCAGAGCCCCTCGTCGGCGCCGCCGCGGGTCGCGCCCAGGCAGAGCGCCACCTCGAAGGCCGGCGCCGTCTTCTGGCGGTAGATGTCGAGCACCTGCTCGCCCGTCAGGGGCCGCGGGTCGCGCATCCAGGCCAGCTCCTCGCCTGGCCGACGCACAGGCTCCTGTGCCCCGCCGTCGCGGCGCGGAGCATGGCCGCCTGGCGCTCGGGCGGCCCGCCGCTCTCGGCGATCAGGCGGTAGCCCTCGCCGACCAGCAGGTCGCCCACGTTGAGCGCGATGGGGATGCCGTATTCCTCGTGGAGGGTCTTCTCGCCGTAGCGCAGGGCGTCGTTGTCCTCGATGTCGTCGTGGACGAGTGATGCCTTGTGGAAGCACTCGATGGCGACGGCGAGCGGGCGCAGGTCGTCGGGCAGCGGGGCCTGGGGGTCGTCGCGGAGCGCCTCGAAGGCGCAGACGGCGAGGAAGGGCCGCCAGCGCTTGCCCGAGCGGGCGAGCCACCCGTGGGCGAGCGCCTCGGTGTGGCTGCGCGGCTCACCGAGCACCGCGGCCAGGCCCCCGGGGGTGAACCAGCCCTCGACCTGGGCGCGCAGCGCGTCGAGCCGCAGGCGGCGGGTCCGGTCGGCGCCCGTCAGGTGGAGGGTATCCCACACCCACTGGGGGTCCACCGTCGTGTCCACGCAGCCGTCGCGCAGCAGCGGGACGGCCACGCCGGGGACGGCGGCGGCCTCCATGAAGGGGAAGACCCGCTCGAGCACGGACAGGCAGCTCACGCCGACGATGGCGTCGATCTTGCCCGACTCGATGAGCGAGGTGACCACGGTGGTGCCCTCGGCGACGAGCACCACGTAGCCGAGCCGCTCGGCCTCGGCCTGGAAGAGGTGGATGGGGCAGTGCCCGCACCGGGCGCACACGAGGCCGAAGTCGTCGATCTCGCCCTGGCAGCGCTCGGCGTCGCGCAGGCACTGGGGCAGGAGCAGGAGCCGCCGCGCGTAGGGCACCGCGGCGACCGCGTCGGCCCACAGCGCGTTGCTGACGAGAACGGCGGCGAACCTCCTGTAGCGCAGGTCGAGCCCCGCACGCTCGAGGGCCTGCGCGCCGTAGGCATGGAGCTCGTCGAGCGACAGCGGGGGCACGAGGCCGCAGTCCTCGGCGACGTCGAAGGCGGCCTGGCGCAGGCGCTCGCGCTCGGCGCGCGTCGGCGGCACGCCGTCCTGGGTCGGCTCGTGCCGGCGGACGTGTAGCGCCTTCGGGAGTGCCGCTGCCGGGTCCTGCACGCAGGGTCGTCCTATGATGGCTCCCAACGCTCGATCATACGGCCTTTCACCGCTCGGGGCAAGCGCCGGTCGCGGCCGGCCCCGCGCGCGCGGCGATCGCGCGCCCGATCCGCGCGAAGCTCCGCCGCCACGACACCACCTCGACGCGCCCCAGGAGCTGGACCACCGCGCGCT
>CBFDBL010000477.1:0-5465 GCA_965603035.1 uncultured bacterium | reverse complement strand
TTCACCCACGTCAACGGCCGCCTCGTCCCCGGCGGCGCGCCTGCCGTCTCGGCGCTCGACCGTGGCCTGCTCTACGGCGACGGGCTCTTCGAGACCATTCGCGCCTACGGTGGGAGGCCCTTCCTGCTCGCGGACCACCTCGCGCGGCTGGCCGGCTCGGCCGCCGAGCTGCGCATCGCCGAGCGGCTCAACACGGCGTTGATCGCCCGCGGCGTCGCCGAGCTGCTCGACGCCAACGGCCTCGCAACCGCCGACGCCTACATCCGCATCACCCTCACCCGCGGCATCCACACCGGCGCCCTCACCCTCGAGCCCGCCGCCGAGCCCACCGTCGCCATCATCGCGAAGCCGCTGCACGTCCCGCCGCCGGAGCGCTACGAGCGGGGCGTTGCTCTCGTCACCGCCTCGGTCCGCCGCAACGCCGACTCCCCCGTCCCCCGCCACAAGACCCTCAACTACCTCGAAAGCCTGCTCGCCAAGACCGAGGCCCGCGACGCCGGCGCCGACGACGCCCTCCTGCTCGATACCCGCGGCCAGGTCGCCGAGGCCGCCTCCAGCAATCTCTTCATCATTCGCCGGGACCGCGTGGTCACGCCGCCGCTCGA
Organism: uncultured bacterium; assembly: GCA_965603035.1. GTDB lineage: Bacteria > Planctomycetota > PUPC01 > DSUN01 > DSUN01 > CAZDNN01. The sequence goes on along the minus strand of CBFDBL010000477.1, from coordinate 4,860 downwards.
CGCCCCCATCCTCCCCGGCATCACCCGCCGCCAGGTCCTGCGCCTCGCCGCCGGCCTCGGCATCGACGCCGTCGAGCGGCCCATCCAGCCGTCCGAGCTCCTCGCCGCCGACGAAGCCTTCCTCACCAACGCCATCGCCGAGGTCCTCCCCGTCCGCGCCCTCGACGGCCAGCCCATCGGCGACGGCCGCCCCGGCCCCCTCACCCGCCGTCTCGCCGCCGCCTACCGCGACGCCGTCCATCGCGGCCCCGCGCCCTGACCGCGCGCGGGAGGGCGAGGCTCCCGCCGAGCCGCCTTCGGCAGGGTTGCTCTCCCCCGTCACGCGGCTCGGCGGGAGCCTCGCCCTCCCATGCGCGCCGGGCGGCGACGCGGCTAGCGGATGCGGATGTCGCCGCCGAAGATCACCAGGATCAGGAAGATGTCGAGGAGGGCCTGCGTGGCGACGAAGACGTAGGCGGGCATATCGGTGTTCAGCGACCCCGCGAGCAGCGCGACCCAGACGACCACCGCCAGCGCAATCCCCTTGAGCCCCAGCTCGCCGCGAGCGAGGAACACGAGGAGCCAGAAGACCCAGAACGGCAGGGCCAGCATCCTGGCCTCCTTCCCCCCGCGGCGGCGCCGCTCCCATCTGTATCGTGCGTCGTCGGGCCACGCTGTTAGCGGGCCGCTGCCTCCGCGCCAACACCCTTCGATCCCAGCGGCCCCGCGCGCCGGTCCGCTCGCGGACGATAGAATGTAGCCCAGGGCGTCAGCCCTGGGTCAGCAGGCCCCTTAGCGGGGAGCCCCGTCAGGGGCGAAAGAGCGCCGCGAGCCGAGGGGTCTTACGCCCCTGACGGGGCTTGACGTGATGCGACGCCTGTTCCCAGGGCTTACGCCCTGGGCTACATTCTCACGCCCTTGCCAGGGCTCCACGGCGCGAGCCGGGTGCCCGGCCACCGGCGACCTGGTCGCCGCGGACGGCGACGGCGTGATCGTCGTGCCCATCGAGCACGTCGAGTGCGTGCTCACCGAGGCCCGCCGCATCGCCAACGGCGACCGCGCCGGCCGTCGCAAGCTCTTCGCCGCGGCCGGCAAGCCGCAGGATGGCACCACCGCCGAGTTGCCGTAGCGGCGATGAGGTACCACCCTACGGTCATCCCGAGCGAAGCGGGGCGTAGCCGAGGGATCTCCGCTTCGCGCGCTCGCAGAGCGGGCGGTCTTCGTCTGACGTCGACCCGGCTCGGGGGGCTTGACTTCGGGACGGGACGGAATTACAATGTGATTACAGATGGACGTCGCGCAAGCGTGGAGACCCGGGCCATGGTGCTGAAGACCCATATCATCCGCATCGGCAACTCGCGGGGCATCCGCATCCCGAAGGCCATGCTCGAGCAGCTCGGGGGCTGCGAGGAGGTCGAGCTCGTGGCCGAGGAGGACCGCCTCGTGGTCCGGCCCGCCACCCGGCCGCGCGCGGGCTGGGACGAGCAGTTCCGAGCGATGGCCGAGCGCGGCGACGACCAGCTCCTCGACGAGTCCGCGGCCACCGACTGGGACGAGGCGGAATGGGAATGGTAGCCCGCCGCTTCGACGTCTATCTCGTCAACCTTGATCCCACCGTCGGCCGCGAGATCCGCAAGACCCGGCCCTGCGTGATCGTCTCGCCCGAGGAGATGAACCGCCACATCGCCACCGTCATCGTCGCGCCCATGACGACCAAGGGCCGGCCCTACCCCACCCGCGTCCGTTGCCAGTTCCAGGGCAAGCGGGGGCAGGTCGTCCTCGACCAGCTCCGAACCGTGGACAAGCGCCGCCTCGTCCACCGCCTCGGCCGGCTCTCCGCCGCCACCCAGAAGCGCGTCCTCGCCGCCCTCGCCGAGCTGTTTGCCGAATGACGCGCCGAGGCCGGCGTCCGGAGCACGACCACGGCGCTACTCCGCCGCGAAGCGGAAGGCGCGGAGGAGGCCGAGCTCGGCGGGATCGTAGGGCTTGCCGTCGGGGTGGAAGACGTCGTGCTGCCAGAGCCTGGGCATCGGGGCGCCGCGCTTCGAGCCCCAGGGCATATAGGTCTGCGTGCGGCCGGCGACCAGGCCCCAGTGATACCCGCCGACCCGGTGCTTCGCGAAGAGCGGTAGGATGGCGGCGAAGGTGTTGCCCGTCTGGCGGCGCAGCCACTCGGTGCACAGGAGCGGCCGGCCGAGCTCCGCGCAGCGCTCGATCTTCGCCTCGACGCCCGCGGGCGGGTCGTAGGCGTGGAACGAGACCACGTCGCTGAGCTCCATCAGGCGGCGCGAGAAGCGGCTGCGGAGGTTCGCCCACGCGCCCGTCGTGACGGGCTGGCTGGGCTTCGCCTCGCGCGCCCAGGCGAAGGCGGCCTCGGCCAGCGGCAGGCTCTTCTCGCCCATCCGGCTGTTGCCCGGCTCGTTGTAGAGATCCCAGATCAGTACCCGCCTGTCGTTGCGGAAGCGGCCGACGACACCCTTCACGTAGGCCTCGACCGCCGGCCACGCCGAGCGGTCGGTCACCCGCTTGAGGCCGGGGCTCGGCGTCCAGCCGCTGTTGTGGACGCCGGGGACCGGCTCGTCCTGCTCGCCCAGATACGGCTACCGAGCAGTCGCAGAACAGCACGACCATGGTGCGGATGCCATGGCGGTCGGCGACGGCGAGGAAGCGCCCGAGCCGCTCGGCCAGCCCCTCGCGATCAGCCTGCCACACCAGGAACTGGACGAACGCGCGGACGCTGTTGTACCCCGCCCGCTCGGCCCACCCGAGCTCCTCGTCGATCGTCTTGGGGTCGAAGGTCTCGGCCTGCCACATCTCGGTCGTATTGACCGCCGTCCGCGGCAGGTAGTTGCACCCCTTGATCGGGCCGACCTTCCGGTACCATTCCCACGCCCGCTCGGCGGGCCATTGACCCTCGGGCGGCGTGCTCATGCCGCGCGCTCCTTCCGGACCCTTGTCGCCGGCCTTCCGACAGCGATGGAGGCGAGAGGCGCACGGAGCGGTCAGTGCGGATAGACGTTGGCCACGTCGGCCAGGCACCAGCACCCACGGTCGCGGAAGATGCAACAACTGATATCCCAGCCCTCCCGAAGCAGCGCCGTGGCCCGCCTGGGCACTGGGATCGGCCCGATCGGCTCGCCCTCGATCAGGAACGACTCCAGCCAGAGCTTGCCCGGCTCGATCCTGGCGATGGTGTAGTGGTCGAAATCGTAGGTCGCCCCCTCCGGCGCGGTGTCGGGGTCCAAGGGCAGGTCCCCGAAGGCGTCGTCGAGGATGCGCGCCGCCTTCTCGGCGTTCGGCAGGTTCCGCGCCGCCCTGGCCCCCTCCTCCACCCCGTCCTGAGCCTCTGCCTCGTCCACGTAGCCCTTCTCGGCGAGCCACGCGGCGAGCCTCTTCGTCACCGTGCCCGCCGCACGCTTGAACTCCGCGCCCGCCATGACCTTCCGCACCATGAAGTAGCCGAGGAACATGCCTACCTTCGGCAGGATGTGCTCGGGGCCGAAGAGCTCGCAGAAGTCCTTGTGCGCGTCGCCCGTGGCGTTGTAGTGCTCCTCGAAGAGCGCCGTCTCCTGCTTCGGGAGGCTCTCGTGGCCGTACCCGTCGAGGTAGGACTCGAGCAGGCCGATCACGCTTTCATACCTGGCCAGCGTCTTCGGCTTCAGCCGCTTGGCCTGATCGGCGAGGAACTCGTCGAACACCTCAGCAATAGTAGGCTCGGCGGGACGGGTCGGTTCGTTGTTCTCTGCGGCCATCTCAGCTCCTTCATCGGCGCAAGGGCTCACTCGTCGTCCTCATCGTCCCAGCCCTCCTCCTCATCCCAGTCGGCGTATTGCGGCGGGCTCTCGCCCACGCGCTTCGTCACGCGCGGATAGTCGCCTGGCGGGGCCTCGGCGTCGATGGCGACCACGTCGATCTGATGGTACCAGTCGTCGCCGAAATCGAACCAGTAGCCGAAGCACTTGCCGACCTCCAGGCCCAGAGAGCTGATGGTCGTGCGCGTCACATCGCCCGCGATCCGCGGGGCGCCGTCGAACGCGTCGTCCAGGGCCATCGGCATGACGTACCGCTTCCCGTCCGGGTCGTGCGTCCGCTCGCCGAACTGGAACTCGTACATGTGCTCCTCGTAGCGGTCGTGGGCATCGAAGATCGCCTCGTGCAGGGCCTCCAGCGTCTGGCTGCCCCTGATCTCGATCGTCCGCGACACCGTGGGATTCGCCGACGCGAAGGCCTCGGCCACCGGACCCTCGAGGAGGAACACCCTGAGGGTGAAGAGCCGGCGCTCCGCCGCCGCTCTCGCCCTCTTGCTGCCCGTTCGTCTGGCTTTCGACATGTGACGCTGCCTCAGCACCGGGCTTACGGAATGCGCTTCCCTGTCCAGCGGTCGCGTCCCGCCCGATAGGGACACTGGGGGCACGCCTCGCCTCAGCCCAGCTTGTACCGGCTCCCGTGCTTTCCGTCAAGAGGGAGTCGGCCAGGTGATAGGCAGGTGATAGAGTGGTAGAGTGACAAGGCAAGGCGGGACTCGGCGGCACTTCTTCCCCTCTATCACTCTATCGCATACCACTTACCATTCGCCGGTCTTGCCCTCGAAGGCGTACCAGGCGACGGTGCCCCAGTCGCTGCCGGTGTTGCGGAAGCTGAGGCGGTGGTTGCCAGGCCGGATGGGGAAGGCACAGGCCACGTCGGGCCCGCGGCAGGCGGGAGGACATCATTGCGGAGTTGGGCAACTCCGCCCTGACCCAGCGCAGCCAAGCCGGTCGTCCCGGCGCGGACGACGGCCCGGGAAGCTAGCGCACGACATCGCCGCGGATGGCTTACCAGGCGATGGTGCCCCAGTCGCTGCCGGTGTTGCGGAAGCTGAGGCGGTGGTTGCCAGGCCGG
>CBFDBL010000476.1:0-5480 GCA_965603035.1 uncultured bacterium | reverse complement strand
TGTCGGCCTCATGCCGCAGCGGCGTTCGCGATGGGGGAGGCCCGGCCCGACCGCCTCCCACGGTCGGCCTGTCTCCGTCCCAAGTCCTATTCGTCTCGGAACATGGGGCGTGACAGCTTTTTCCCGCGCGGCAGCCCGCCCGGCCTCGCCCTGGGCGGCCGCGGCTTGACGTGGTCCGCGTCCCTCTCTAGGATGCACGACAGCGGTGGCACGAAGCGGACCAGCAGGAAGGAGATGGCGATGCAGCGAGGGTCGGGGTATTGGCTGCGCGCGGTCGCATCGGCCGCGGTGTGCGTGTGCGTGGGTCTGGGACAGGGGCGTGCGCTGGGCGGGGCGCCGGCGGGCAGCCTCGAGGTGTTCGCTCCCTGGTGCATGGAGAAGCGGCTGCGTCGGATCGTCGAGATCTTCCAGGAGCAGTGCCCGACGACGCCCGTGCGGTTCATCACGGGCACGCCGGGCCTGCTCATCAAGAAGGTGAAGGCGGGCGCGCGGCCCCACGTCTACATCACGATGGGGCCGGCCGAGGTGGACGTGCTCGGGGCGCTCGGGCTGGTCGTCCCTGGCTCGCAGCGGGAGTTCCTCAAGCAGACCCTCGTGCTCGCCGTCTCGGCGGAGGCGCGAGACAAGGTGAAAAGCCTGCGCGACCTGGCGCGGCGGGACATTGAGGCCGTCGGCATCGGTCGGCCGACGCTGACCTGCGGGACGCTGACCCGCGTCGCGCTCAAGAAGGCCGGCGTGCTGGAGGCCGTCGAGCCGAAGGCCATGATCTCGCCGCTGCGCTCGCTCGTCGTCGGCGACGTGGCTGCCGCCGTGATCTACGAGCAGTGCTGCTACGAGGAGGACCTCTTCGTCGGCACGGAGGTGCCGCGCCACGGCATCGCCGTTGCGAAGCGGCTGCCGCCGGAGCTCTGCGAGCCGTTCCCTGTGCTCGCCGTCGCCCTGCGCACCGATGTCCATCACCCGTCGGCTGGCGCCTTCATCCGCGCCCTGGTTGAGAAGCGGGCGCAGGACATCCTGCTCCGCCGCGGCGAGTGGTCCTGCCCCGTCTGCGAGATGGAGTAGCCTCCCAGCGCCACCGCGGCCCGATCACTCCGCGTGAGGGTCGTGGGGCCAGACGGGGTGGAAAAGGGGGATCCCGCCGAACTCCTCGGCGCGGAACGACAGCAGGAACTTCTGGGTTTCCTCCGAGAGCAGGAAGTCCGACAGGGCTCGGGCGCCCTTGTGGTTGGCCTTGGGCAGGCGGGCGGGGTTGGCTTCCATCACGATGTAGGGCCGTCGCATCCTGGGGTCGGCCTCGACCATGACCTCCATCTGGCCCTTGGGCATCTTCCCGAACAGGACGGGCATGCGGCCGACGACGACGTAGGCGTTGTGCCGCTGGGCGAAGAGCAAGGCGTTGTGCTTGTCGTCCGGGGTGTCGTCGCGGAGGATCCAGTCGCCCTTACGCTCGACCTCCGCGCGGTGGCAGGCGCGGTGCCAGACCTCGCGGGCGCCCATGCCCCAGGAGTCGACGAAGGCGGCCTTGGCCTCGGCGATGCGGCGGAAGGCCTCCTCGCCGCTCTTCATCCCCTTGATCTTCGCGGGGTCGCTCGGCGGCCCGACGATGACCAGGTTGTTGCGTGTCCAGGGCCGCATGCGGGTGCCGAAGCCGTCGGCCACGAGGTCGGTCGTGATGTCGCCCGAGTGCATGGTCAGCAGGTCCGCCTTCCCTTCGCGGAAGGCCCGGGCGAGGATCGGGCGCTGGCCGGTGGCCACGACGACGACCTCGAGGCCTGTCTTGGCCTCGAAGCGCTTCGCGATTCCGGGCCACAGGTCGGTCATGGTCATGCCGCCGATGACGGCCGTGCGGACCCTGTCGGGCCGCGGCTCGAGCGTGCGCGCCGGCCACCCGCGGCCGCGCCCGCCGCCGCGGCCCCCGCCACCATGCGCCATGGACGCGGCCAGCAGCACGACGCAGAGCGCGGCGTTTCTCGTCTTCGTCACTTCGTCTTTCCCTTCTGCTCGTCCAGAGGGGGCTGGTTGATGCCGCTGGAGCCTGTCTCCCAGCGGACGTCGTTGTGGTGGGGGTCGCCGGAGCCGCAGCCGAGGTAGCTGGCGGTGAAGGCGTCCACGTGGGTGTCGAGGAACACGAGGTTGGCCTTGCCGTCGTGGCGCGGCTCGACGTCGTACGGCTTCTTCGAGGGGGCGGTGGACGAGTACTCGGGGCCGGAGTCGGCGATGAGCGCGGTGCGGGTGGGCCGCGGGATCTCGACGATGCGGTGCGGCTTCGGGCGGATCCAGGGCGAGAGGTACATGTTCTGGCCGTAGGGCAGGAAGTGGAACCAGTCGGTGTCGCGGGCGCTGGGGCACACGAAGATGGAGCGGTCGCCCTCCTTCGGCCGCTGGTCTTTCTGGATGAGCTCGTAGTAGGAGGGCTCGCCCGCATAGTAGGGCAGGGCGTTGAACCAGTCGGACTCGCGGTCGATCCTCGTGAGCTGGCGGACGCCCTGTCCGCGGCGCGGGATGTAGTCGTCGTGGTCCTCGAGATAGAGCGAGAGAGCCTGGCCGAGCTGTCGGAGGTGGCTCTTGCACGTGACGCTGTGCGCCATGCCTCGCGCCTTGTGCACCACGGGTATCAGCAGGGCCATGAGGATGGCCAGGATCGAGACGACCACGAGCAGCTCGATCAGCGTGAAGCCGTCGCCAGGGCGCCCGTGCCGCATGCTAGCTCCTTCGGCGCCGCGTCGCCACGAGGGCGCCGACGGCCAGGAGGGCGAGGGAGGTCGGCTCGGGGATGTTCGCCGTCAGCACGAGCGCGGGCGGGATGCGCGGCGGCCTGATGCTGCGCGAGTTGAAGGTGAAGCCGAGCGCGTCGTCCACCGCGGTGAGCAGGAGGCTCACGTGGCCGCCGGCCTGGATGTCGGCCCTCACGGGCTCGGGCAGGCTCAGCTCGAAGGCCAGCTCGACGTCCTCGCCAGTGCTCGAGAACTCCCCGAGCACGAGATCGGTCTGCGGGTCGAGGATCGAGAACTCGTCCTGCCAGGCGATGCCGTCCGTCGTCGGCTTCTGCGGCTTGCCCGTCCCCTCGACCCAGGAGTCGTCGGCGACCCAGCGGACCTCGAACAGGCCGACGCCCCGACCGAACACCGGGCTCGTCGGCACCGCCTGCTCGGTCAGCTTCAGCACGGCATGCGTGGGAAACCACGCCAGGTCGCCGAAGTGCGCCGTGGCGTCGGCGGCGAAGCCCGAGAGGTCGAACCGCAGGAACGCGTCGGCCGCGCCCGTGGGCTCGCCGGAGCCGTTGGTCGCCGCGCCGCCCGATACCGACAGCCCACCGCCCCCACCGTAGTTGCCCGTGGGGGCCAGCTCTCGCACGAAGGCGTCCGCCGATGGCGTCACCTCCGCCGTGAACGGCACGGCCGCTGCCGGCATGGCCATCGCCGCGATCACGATCACAACCAGCCACCGTCTCATCGCGTCGTCCTCCGGTTCCTTCGGGCTTTCGCACTCTAGGGCGTCAGAGCGTGTGTCCTGGTCTCGGCCAGGTCGCCGGCGCCGAGGGCGCCGCTGTCGTCGGCATCGCAGGGCCAGGCCCGGGTGGTCCCCAGGGAGCCCGTGCGGAGCAGGTTGTGCTTGACGTGGGCGAAGTCGAGGGCGGTGGCCCGCCCGCTGCGATCTGCGTCGCCCGCGGTGTTGGTGGTGAAGAGGGCCACCTCGCGGAGCCGGGTCGGCTCGAGGTCGCCGTTGCGGGCCTGGGCGTCGAGCCGCACCTGGGCGGCCGCGGGCAGGCCGCGCAGCCGCTTGCCCGCCCAGTCGCCGGCCCGATGCCAGTCGGGGTCGGCGGCGTCGGGGATGAGGTCGATGCGCCCCGCGGTCTCGGCGAAGCGCAGCCAGCCTCCCGGACCATCGCCTGACTTCACGGCCATCTCCGTCCCCGTCGGGTTGCCGCCGAGCCCCAGGCTCTCGACCGTGACGGAGTGAGGCGCCGGCCCGTCGAGCCGCAGGCGGGTGCCGTCGTGCGGCTCGAGCTGCACGGCCAGGGCGCCGGGCTCGGCGGCCAGGGTGTAGACGCCGCCTGCCGTCAGCTCCGTCCACTCCGACAGCTCCGTCCCCTGCCGCGCCTGAACGCGGATGCTGTACTGGGCGTTGACGTCGAGGCCCGCGAACGTGTGGCTGAACGCCTCGGCCCACGGGCTGGTGGCGAGGGGCTGGCCAGTGAAGTCTGGGCCTGCGTGACACTTGGCCCTGTACTCCGTGCCCGGTGGATTCCCGCCGTCGTTCCAGCGCGCCTCGATCGAGGTCTCGGTCAGCGTGCCGAGCGGCTCGGCGCCGGGCGGCGGCGGGCCGACGGGCGGCGGCGCGGCGGTGACGGTCAACGTGGGCGCGTAGAGGCCGCCCGAGTTGTCGCGGGCGAGGAAGGTGAACCCGACGGTCGCATCGACGGCGGCGAGGAAGAGGCTCACGGCGCCGCCCGCCTTGATGTCGTCCACGAGCGCGCCGGCCCGGGTCAGCGCGAAGACCCGCTCGCCGTCGGCGCCCGCGTTGGCGAAGACGCCGACAGGCATATCCGTCTGGTCGTCCAGCAGGCTCGGCTCATCGTTGTAGACGACGCCGTCAGTGGTGGGGACGAGGGGGCTGCCCGTGCCCTCCTGCCAGGCGTTGGCGGCGATCCAGCGCACCTCGAAGCGGCCGACGCCGCGATTGAAGATGGGGTTGTTCGGCGCGCCCTGCTCCTCGACCGTCAGCTCGACGCTCTCGATGGTCCACTCGTGGCTGCCGAACAGCAGGTCGAGCTGCTGCACCAGGTCGGTGAGATCGAAGCGGATGAAGGTGTCGAGCGTGCCCATCTGCTCGCCGTTGACATTGAGGGCCTCCGAGCCCGAGACCGACAGCGCGCCCGCCGTGCCGTAGTTCTCACTGGGCGCCAGCGACCGCACGAAGGCATCGGCCGTGGCCGCTGTGTCCAGTGTCTGCTGGCCGGCCGCCGCCGTAGTCAGTGCGAGCACGAGCACAGAGCCGAAGCGGTGCATTCCGACCTTCTGCCTCGAGGCGCTCAGGACCCGATCCGCGGCACGTAGTCCTCCCGCCAACAAGGTTCGCTCCGTCTGACTATTCGTCCGGGGGCCCCCCTGTGACGCGATCTTCGGCAGGGCCTCCGCATCAGGCAGTTCCCGCGGCCTGGCGGCGCCGGCAGTGATTCTCGCCCTATGCAGAGCCCTATCGGACGTATCTCTGCTGCTCGTCCCACGCGGGCCGGTGCCCGTTTGCGTCGTGCCGTCGCGCGGGCTATAATCCGGCCCAGCGCCTTCGGGCGGCAGACTTCCGTCACGCGCGGCGTGCCGGGAGCGAAGAGAACGGCGGAGGAACAGGGGAACTGTGTCTCTCACACGCACAGGAGCGCGGACGATGAGGCAGGCTGGGCGACGCATGCTGCCTGCGGTGCTCGCGGGGTTGGTGGCCCTGGTGGGCTGCGAGAGCGAGACGGCCGGCCCTGCGGGCCG
>CBFDBL010000475.1:0-5493 GCA_965603035.1 uncultured bacterium | reverse complement strand
AGACCATCTCGTTGCGGTCGCGGTGCGCCGGGGTGTTCGTCTCCTCGTCGCACTGGACCGCGTAGTCGTACACGCCCTCGTTCTCCTTGATGTTCTGGAGGAACGGGTCCGTTTCCATCGCTTTTCATCTGTGGTTCCATCCTCTCGTCTCGCTGCGGTTTGACCCGTGACCGCGATGTGTCTAGGATCGGCGGCGGGGCGTGAGCGTAGGTGGAGATCAAGCGTGGCGAAGCAGGAGCGGGCTCTCGGGGCGCTGAAGCGCAAGGCGCGGCGCGCGGTGGCGGCACTGGAGAGGCGGTTCGGGGTGCCGGAGCGGCGGGGGGAGGGGGAGCCGCTGGATTCGCTGGTGCAGACGGCCCTTCGGGGAGGTTCGAGGTTCGAGGTTCGGGGGGCGAGGGGAGGAGGGAAGAGCAGAGGAGCCCGCGGTGAGCGGCGATGGGCGAACTGAGCCGTCATTGAGGCGCAAGACGCGGCGCGCGGTGGCGGCGCTGGAGGGGCGGTTCGGCGTGCCGGAATGGGGTGGGGCGCGGGAGCCGCTCGATGCGCTGGTGCAGACGGTGCTGTCGCAGAGCACGAGCGATGTGAACTCGGGACGGGCGTTCCGCATGCTGAAGGCGCAGTTCCCGACGTGGGAGCGGGCGCATGAGGCGGGGCCGCGGAAGATAGAGGAGGCGATCCGGTCGGGCGGGCTGGCGCGGCAGAAGAGCACCAGGATCCATAAGCTGCTGGGCTGGGTGCACGAGCGGTTCGGAAGGTTCGACCTGGCGTGCGTGCGGGAGATGGGCGATGAGGAGGTGTTCGAGCTGCTGCTGCCGCTGGCGGGGGTGGGGGTGAAGACGGTGGCGGTGATGCTGCTGTTCGCGTGCGGGCGCGACTGCTTCGCGGTGGATACCCACGTGCATCGGATCGTGCGGCGGCTGGGGCTGGTGCCGGAGAAGGCGTCGGCGGAAAAGACCTTCCACCTGATGAGGCCGCTCGTGCCGAAGGGCAAGGCGCTGTCGTTCCACGTCAATCTGCTGAAGCTGGGCCGCAGCCTGTGTCGGCCGACGGCGCCGGCGTGTGCGGCGTGCCCGCTGCGGCGGATGTGCGCGCATGCGAAGGCGCGGAGGGGGACGAGGCGGACGGCAGAGTGACGCGGTCGGTCGGGCTCGTCAGAGGCGGGCCGAGCGGCTGCCGAGGGTGTGGCGCGCGACGGCGGCGACGAAGAGGATGAGTGCGAGCGCGACGGCGGCCCAGTCGAGGTCGGCGTAGGCGGCGGCCGTGCGGGGGCGGACGAGGCGGAGCGCGGCGAGGTCGGCGATCACCTGGCCGCGTCCGTTGCGCGCGACGGCGTCGAGGGTGGGGCGGTGGACGCCGAAGGCTTCCCACTCGCGGGCGTATCCCCTGGCGACCCTGAGGGAGAGTCGGAGCGCCTGGCCGTCCTCGGCGACGGCGATGGCGTAGATGCCCTGTGCGTCGGCGGGCGCCTGGCCGCGGTACTCGCCGGGCGCGACCTGGGGCAGCGGGACCGTCGTCGGCTGGCCCTCGGGCGGGACGACGCGCGCGGCGAGGCGCAGGCCGTTGCGGAACCGGCCGTCGGCCTCGGCGCGGACGGTGATGGCGAGCCGGCCCTCGCCGTGCGCGACCTCGGCCTCGAACCCTGGCGTGCGTGCGGGCCGCGCGGCCCAGCGCACGGCCTGCTGCCAGAGGCGCGCGGCGTCGGCGGGGTCGAGCAGGCCGCGGTCCCACTCGGTGCCGACGGTCGAGGCGAAGGCGACGGCGCGGCCGAGTCCGCAGCGCCAGCGCGCCAGGATGGGCTCGCCGTCGGCGGTGGCCCATTCGACGGTGGCCTCGGGCTTCGCGATGACGCGGACGTAGCCTGCGAGCGGGCCTGCGGGCGCGATGCCCGCGGCGAGCTCGGGGCGGACGGTGCGGAGGGGGAAGCTGCCGCGTCGGACCTGCTCGCGGAAGCGGGCTTTGAGGAGCGCCTTGCGGAAGATGGCGGGCAGGGCGGCGGGGTCGGTCACGTGGTGGAAATCCCCGGGCGCGAGGGCGCGGAGCCGCGCGACCGCGTCGGGCGCGGTGCCGGTCATGAGGACGGCGAGGGAGACCTTCGCGTCGGTGCAGCGCGCGGCGAGAGCCGCGGGGTCGAAGCGGCGGTCCTGGCCGTCGGAGACGAGGATGACGTGGCGGAGCTCGGTGCGGGTGCGTGAGCCGAGTAGGGCGACGGCGCGGTCGAGCGCGGCCTCGACGTCGGTGCCGCCGTGCGGGACGATGCCGTCGAGTGCCAGGCGGGCGCGTTCGGTCTCGGGGCGTGTGCCGAGGGGGATGCGGACGTCGGGCCTGGCGTCGAAGGCGAGCAGCGCGAAGCGGTCGCCGGGCCGCAGGCGGCGGAGCGCGCCGAGCACGGCGTCGCGGGCGTAGGCGATCTTCGCGCGGTCGCCGCTGCGTTCGGCCATGGAGCCCGACTTGTCGAGCGCGACGACGAGCGCGAGCGGCCGCGGGCGGTCGCACAGCACGGGCAGCGCCTGCTCGACGGGGGTGTCGAGGTAGCCGCCGGGCCCGAAGCTGGCCGGGCCGCCGAGCGCGATGAGGCCGCCGGCCGCGTCGCGGACCCAGTGGCGGAGGGCCTGCTGCGCGGCGTCGGGCAGGTCGGCGGCGGGCACGTTGTCGAGGACGATGCAGTCGAGGTCGGCGAGGGCTTCGCGGTCGACGCGTGTCGAGCGGGGGTTGGCGAAGGCGGCGTCGAGGCCGTCGGCGTTGGCGAGCAGGGCGGCGAGCGGGGATTCGCCGGCGGCGAGGCAGAGCAGGCGGGTGGCGCCCTCGGCGTGGACGGGCGCGCGCGCGGAGTCGTTCGCGTCGCAGCGGTCGGCGGAGGCGAGGCGTGCGGAGTAGGCGTAGTGGCCTGGGCGGTCGAGGCGGTCGGTGGCGAGGAGTCGGCGGATGCCGCCGGGCTGGAGTGCGAGCGTGCGGCGCGCGACGGGGTCGTCGCCGCGTGCGACGACGAGCTCGGTCTCGAGGAGCGCGGTGCTGGCGACCTCGACGAGGAGTCGGAAGGGCTGTCCGACGCGGGCGTGGCTGGGGGCGTGGAGTCGGACGATGCGTGCGTCGGCGACGTCGGCTGGCCCGACGGGCACGCAGAGGAGGCGTAGGCCTGCGTCGGCGGCGCGGGCGGCCTCGGCCGCGGCGTCGGAGCGTGTCTCGCGGCCGTCGCTGAGCAGGACGAGCTGGCGGTCGAAGCCCTCGTCGGGGAGCTGGCGGGCGGCGAGCCGGATGGCGGCCGCGAGGTCGGAGGCGTCGGGGCTGGGCGGGTCGGTCGGCGCGTCGAGGCGCTCGGGCAGCAGCCGCACCTCGGTCAGCGGCAGGGCCACGGCGGGCTCGGCGCCGAACACGACGAGCCCCACGCGGTCGCGGGCGCTCAGCTCGCCCATGCTGCGCCGCAGGCCGTCGAGCGCCGCCTGGGTGTCGAGGAACAGGCTGCCCGAGGCGTCGAGCTGGTAGACGCGGGCCACGCGCCGCCGCCGGGTCGCCCACTGGGGCCGCGCGGCCGCGACCGCCAGGCAGGCCACGGCCGCCAGCGTGAGCCATCCACCGAGCCGCCGCCGCCACCGCGCGAACGCGGCAACGGCCAGCAGCACCAGCAGAAGCGCGACGGGAGTTCCGAACCGCAACGGCCACATGGCCGCGATTATAGGCCCGCGCCGGCGGCGAGTCAATCCACCGCGCGCGCGGCGGGATGGGTGCGCGGCTACTTCTCGGTCTTCTTCTTGCGCTCGCCCTTGGGCTGTCGCTTCTTGCGCGCGGCCTTGGCCTCTTCGAGCTTGCGCTCGCGCTCGGCGACGAGGGCCTCGCGCACCTTCTCGAGCGCGTCGAGGTCGGGCGCCTGGGGGCGCAGCTTCTGGTAGAAGGCGTCCCTCTCGGCGGCGATGGCCTTCTCCTTCTCCTGGAACTTCTCGTACTCGGCCTTGAGCTCGGGCTTGGCCTTGATGAGTTGCTGGCGCTCGTAGCTGATCTTGCCGCGCAGCGAGTTGTAGGCGTAGCTCTTGAGTCGTGCTTGTTGTCCTCGGTCTCGAGCATGCTCTCGAGGCCCCGCCCGCCGAGGCGGAGGCTGGCGGCAGCGGCTTTCACCTTGTCGCGCAGCTCCTGTCCCTTGGCGGCGCTCTCGGGCTTTTCGAGCTCGTTGGCGACGTCGAGCACGGTCTGGATCGCCTTGAGGTAGTCCGCCGTCGAGACGGGCTCCGGCTTCTTCCGCGGCTCTCGCTTCGGCTTCTCCGCGCCGCCGAGCACCATGGCGGGCGCGGCCACCAGCACGAGTGCACCCAGCGCCGCTGCCAGCGCGCGTCTGGCCATCGTCCCTCTCCTCCTGCTCCCCTGCCTTGAAGGTCGCCCTCGCCAGGACATCCCTGGCTCTCACGCCGACGAGCATCTTGCACGGGCGGGGCGGGAAAGTCAAGGGCCGCGCCGCCGTCGGGCCGTGGCTGGCGGTTTGACTGCCCTGCGGGCGGCGGCCATAATCGGCGCGGCGCCAGGGCCCGACGACGCGAGAGGAAGGTGTGCCGATGCGCGTGGGATGGGTTGCGTTGATGGTAGCGTGTGCGGCCGCGGAGAGCGGCGCGGGGTCGCTCGTGCGGAACGGGGGGTTCGACGGCGACGTCGCGGGCTGGTCGGCGTGGTACTCGCCGGGCGAGGCGGAGGGAGCGGCGAAGTGGGTTCCGCGCGACGGCGGCGGCGCGATGCAGATCGTCGTGAAGCGGCGTGAGAAGCCGACGGCGGTGCAGATCTACCAGGGGCCTTTCGCCGTCGAGCAGGGCGCGTGGTATGCCGTGAGCTTCGAGGCGAGGGCTGAGCGGGCAGCGACGATGCGGCTGGCGATGATCCGCCACAGTGCGCCCTACGGTGGGCTCGGCCTGTCCACCGAGGTGGCCGTCGGCGAGGCGTGGGGCCGCGTGGACCTGCTGGTCCAGGCCAGCAGGACGAGTGATAACGCCCGCATCGACTTCTTCCCGCCCGTCACGATGTGGCTCGACAACGTCTCGATTCGCGAACTGGGAGAGCTGCCGCCTGCCGTGAAGGTGGAGGCGGTGAAGCCCGGCCCCGACTGGCGGGGCGATCCCGCGACGCTCCTCGACGGCAAGCCGCAGACGAGTCTGGACAGCAGCTACTACCCCGACCTGCCGCTCCTGCTGACCCTCGACCTCGGCGCGGCGCGCCCCGTCGGCGCGGCGATCGTGGACGGCATCGAGTACGGCCGGCACAACAGCGTCGGCCAGATGGCCGTCGAGGTCTCGCGCGATGGGCAGGAGTGGCGACGCTGGGCCTCGGCCTCCAGGACCTCGGAGGGCGGCGTCGCGGGCCGTCGCACGACCCGCTTCGTCGCCTCCAACATCGCCGTGCCCGTCCGCTACCTTCGCCTGCGCATCACACGGCTCCGGGGCGGTGCCCGCCTCGCGGAGGCCCGCGTCCTCGCCGCCGAGTCCGCCGACCCCGCCGCCCTCGCGCGCCTCCCCCGCGTCC
>CBFDBL010000474.1:0-5503 GCA_965603035.1 uncultured bacterium | reverse complement strand
CCCACCGCCGGAGGCGGGCGAAGAGGTGGTAGGAGCGGCGGGCGCAGCAGCGGCAGAGGGCGACGGCGGGGGCCACCTCGACGGTGAGCTGCGCGCCGTCGGCGCGGGTGCCCTGCGCGGCCACCGCGAAGGCGGCGTCGAGGGCCTCGGGCACGATCTGGCGCAGGATGCCGGCTCGCACGGTGGCGGACTCGATGCGGTCGATGCCGTGCTCGGAGGCGAGGGCCTCGAGCTGCTCGACCAGGGCGATGGCGATGGACATCTCGTGCATGGCGTCTAGGGCCAGTGCTTGATCTCGGTGAGGTAGGCCTCGGGGTCGAAGGGGTCGGCCTGCTCGGCGGGCAGGCACGGGCGCTGCGGGTTGTGGCAGCGGGTGCAGCTGCGGGCCGAGACGGGGTGGCGCTGGTAGGGGGTCGAGGCAGCGGCGCTGCGGTCCTTGAGGGCGACGGCCACGTGGCGCCGAGCGCCGCCGTGGCAGCACTCGCAGCCCACGTTCTTGAGGGCATCGACGGCGCGCTGGATCGTCTGCGTCTCCTTGTCGAGCGCCGGGCCGTCGAGGCTGGCGAACCGGCCGAGGTCGGTGGCCGCCAACTCCGCGAGCTGCCGCTCGACGTCCTTGCGCCGGGTCTCGGTGTCGGGGTCGCCGCCGGCGGGCCCGAGGCTCTGGAGGGTGCGCTGGAGCTCGAGCTTGCGGGTGGCGGCGTGTGCCTGCTCGAGCTCGTCGTCCCTCGCGGCGTAGCCGGCGGGCATGGCGTGGCCGGTGACGTGGCAGGGCAGGCAGGCGCGGTTCTTGTTCTGGTCGTTCTGGAGCAGGGTGACGTAGGCGCCCGCGTGGTCGGTGGCCTGCCAGGAGTAGAACTCGCTGATGTGACAGAGCTTGCAGACCTCCGCGGCGACGAAGCTGGCGGTGCAGGGCATCTTGGGGTCGAAGTCGGCGCAGGGGCGCTTGTCGAACGCCACGGCCTTCGAGAAGCGCTCGAGGAAGTCCTTTGTGCCGTCGCCCTCGGGCGCGGAGGCGTCGAGGAGGCGGATGCTGGCCTGGACGTCGGGGAGCTTGTCCTTGGGGAAGGCGGCCTCGAGGCGTCCGATGGCGCAGCCCTGGTCGCCGAGGTAGGCGACGACGGTGCTGCGGACCAGCTCGTACGGGGCGGAGGAGGCGCCGGCCTTGCCGCCGAGGAAGACGTTGACCTTGGGGTACTTGCGGGCGAGCTCGTGGAGCTGGTCGGCGGGCATGTAGGCGAGGGCGACGACGAGGTCGGCCTGGTCGGCGAGGCTGGCGAGCGCGGCGCGCAGCGCGTCCTCGGGCGCGAGCAGACGCAGGCCCTTGCCGATGCGGGCGGGGTCGATGTCGTGGTGCACGAGGCCGATGAAGGCGACCCGAACGCCGCCGCGCGCCTCGATGTGGTAGGGGGGGAAGATGGTGTTGCCCGAGGCGGAGTCGATGACGCTGGCCGAGACGACGTGGACCTTGGACGTCTTGGCCATGGCCTCGAGCTGGTCGCGGGGCAGGGCGACCTCGTTCTCGCCGCAGTTGGCCACGGTGTAGCCCAGGAGGCCGAGGGCCTCGAAGGTGAAGCGGTTGATGGTCTGGGCCTCCTTGAGGCCGACGGCCGTCGCGTTGCCGACGTCCACGACGATGGCGTCGGCGCGATCGGCGCGCCAGAGGTCGAGCAGGCCGGCGATCCGGGCCACGCCGCCGAGCCGGCCCTCCTCGCACGTGCAGGGCATGAGCTTGCCCTGGAGGTCGCACGTGTAGTGCAGCGCCGCGATCGGCGTGCCGCGCCGGATGCGGCGCTGCCGCCCGCCGCCGGGGTGCCAGAGGACGGCGCCGACCACGCCGCCGATGACGAGCACGATGACGAGGCCGAAGACGAGCCTGCGGACCAGCCGTTTCCTGCGCTTGCTGCGCCGGGCCATAGGGGTCACCTCATCGGGGGGACGAGTGCGCGGCCTGCACGGCCGTGATCGTGATGACGTCCACGATGTCGTCGGCCGAGCAGCCGCGGGACAGATCGTTCGCGGACCGGGCCAAGCCCTGGAGCAACGGGCCGTAGGCGCGCGCGTCGGCCAGCCGCTCGACCAGCTTGTAGCCGATGTTGCCCGCGTCGAGGTCGGGGAACACCAGGACGTTGGCCTGGCCGGCCACGGGGCTGGCCGGGGCCTTGCGGGCCGCCACGTCGGGCACGATGGCCGCGTCGAGCTGGAGCTCGCCGTCGAGGATCAGGTCGGGCGCGCGCTCGCGCGCGAGCCGCGTCGCCTCGACCACCCGGTCCACCGAGCCGCCCCTGGCGCTGCCCCGGGTCGAGTACGAGAGCATGGCGACCCGCGGCTCGGCGCCGGCGAGCAGGCGGAAGCTGTCGGCGGCCGCGAGGGCGATGTCGGCGAGCTGCTCGGCCGTCGGGGCGCGCACGAAGCCGCCGTCGGAGAACAGCAGGCAGCCGCCCGGCACGTACTCCGCGTGGTGGAGGACCATGAGGAAGAAGCTCGAGACCGTGTGGGTGCCCTGGCGCGGCCCGATCGCGGTCAGGTAGGCGCGGAGCACCTCGGGGGTGGCGGCGAGGCTGCCGGCCACGACGCCGTCGGCGTCGCCGAGGCGGGCCATCATGGCGCCGAAGAGGATGGGCTGGGCCATGGCCTCGCGCGCGGCGTTCGGCGAGATGCCCTTGTGCTGGCGCAGGCGGTGGTACTCGGCGGCGTAGGCCTCGCGCTGGGGCGCGCGGCGGTGGTCGAGCAGGGCGCACCGGCTCACGTTGGCGCCCGCGCGGTCGGCGCCCTCGCGGATGGCGTCGGGCTCGCCGAGCAGGACGATGTCGGCCACGCCCCGCGCGGTGGCGTGCCCGGCGGCGTCGAGCACGCGCGGGTCCTGCGTCTCCGGCAGCACGATGGTCTGGCGCTGCTCGCGGGCCGCGCTCTCGAGCTGTTTCAGGATGTCCATCACGGTGGGCAGGCTCCGGGGGATTACTTGTAGTCTCGCCGGTCGAGGTGGTACTTCTTGAGCTTCTCGTAGATGCTGCGCTCGGAGAGGCCAGCGTGCTGGGCGGTGTGGCGGATGTTGCCGCGGTGGAGTCGGAGGACGCGGTCGAGGTAGGTACGCTCGAGTCGCTCGACGGCCGTGGTCTTGACCTCGTCGAGGGGGAGCTGCTCGTTGACGGGCAGCGCGCCGTCGTCGCGGTCGGGCTCCTGCTGGAGGGGGAGGTGCTCGGGCAGGATGACGGGGCCGTCGGCGAGGATGAGGGCGCGCTGGATGACGTGCTCGAGCTGGCGGATGTTGCCTGGCCAGGGGTGGCGCAGGAGGGTCAGCATGGCGTCGCGCGAGATGTCCTGCACGCGGGGGTTGGTGCGGGGCGCGTAGCTGCGGATGAAGTGCTCGACCAGCAGGGGGATGTCGGCCACGCGCTCGCGCAGCGGGGGGAGCGCGATGGGGACGACGTTGATGCGGTAGTAGAGGTCGCTGCGGAAGTCGCCGTGCTCGACGGCCTCGCCCAGGTCCACGTGGGTGGCGGCCACGACGCGGACGTTGCACTTGCGGGTCTCGACGCCGCCGACGCGCTTGTACTCGAGGGTCTCGAGGACGCGCAGGAGCTTGACCTGCATGGCGGTGCTGATGTTGCCGATCTCGTCGAGCAGCAGGGTGCCGCCGTCGGCGACCTCGAAGATGCCTGGCTTGGCGCCGACGGCGCCTGTGAAGGCGCCTTCCTCGTGGCCGAACAGCTCGGTCTCCAGCAGGGTGTCGGGCAGCGCGCCGCAGTTGAGGGCGACGAACTGGCGGTCGCGGCGCGACGAGTTGTAGTGGAGGGCGCGCGCCACCAGCTCCTTGCCGGTGCCCGTCTCGCCGGTGATCACCACCGTGGCGTCGGTGGCGGCCACGCGGGCGATCTGCGCGAAGATCTCGCGCATCTTCGGGTCCTGGCTGATCATGTTCTCGAAGCGGTACCGCCCGGCCAGCTCGTGGCGGAGCTGCGCCACCTCGTCGAGCAGCTTGCGCTGGGCCAGCACCTTCTCGATCACCAGCGCCAGCTCCTCGGGCTGGAACGGCTTGGTCAGGTAGTCGCTGGCGCCCAGCTTCATCGCCTCGACGGCCGTCTCGATCGACCCGTGAGCCGTCACGATGACCATCGAGACCCCCGGGAAGTCCTCCCGCGCGCGCCCAAGCAGCGCCATGCCGGTCATCCCCGGCATCTTCATGTCAGCCAGCAGGATGGAGTAGGGCGCCTCGGCGAGCTGCCGCAGCGCCTGCTTGCCGTCCAGGCAGTAGCTCGCCTCGTAGCCGCGCTGGGCCAGCTCGCGCTGGAGGTACTTGCAGATGATCTCCTCGTCGTCCACGATCAGGAGGCGCCGCGGCGCAGGACGCCCAGGCAAGAAGGCGACCGCCGCGGCCTCGCCGTTCGGCTCCGAAGGCTCTTCCACTGCATCCGATCCTGCACTGCTCGGTTCCGCGCTGCGCTCCATGATTCCACCTATTTAACACCCACGGCCGCGAAATGTCAAAGGCCGGTGGCTGCCCGCACGGCCCCCGCCGACCCGGGCGGCTTGACGCGGCGGGCCGCGCGTGTCAAGGTAGACGGGCACCGCGGGGGGCCTGAGAAGGAGGAGAGCACCATGCGCGACGTCCGCATCGCAGCGGCGCAGTTCGAGGCCCGCGACGGCGACAAGGGCAGCAACTTTGGCCGGATCGAGGCCCTGGCCGGCCGAGCCGTGGCCGAGGGCGCCGAGATCGTCAGCTTCCACGAGTGCTGCATCACGGGCTACACCTTCCTCCAGGAGCTCTCGCGCGACGAGCTGGCCGCGCTCGCGGAGCCGGTGCCCGACGGGCCGAGCACCGCGCGGCTCGTCGCGCTGTCGGGCCGGCTGGGCGTCCCGCTGCTCGCGGGGCTGCTCGAGGCCGACGGCGAGCGGCTCTACAACACCTACGTGGCCGTCGCGCCGGGCGGCTTCGTGGCCAGGCACCGCAAGCTCCACGCGTTCATCAGCCCTCATCTGGCCTGGGGCGACGAGCTCGCCGTCTTCGACCTGTGCGGGGCGCGGTGCAGCATCCTGACCTGCTACGACAACAACCTCGTCGAGAACCCGCGCGTGGTGGCGTTGATGGGCGCCGAGGTCGTCTTCGCGCCTCACGTGACCGGCTGCCTCGACAGCCCGATGCCGGGGCGCGGCACGGTGGACAGGGCGCTCTGGGAGAACCGCGAGCGCGACCCGGTGCCGCTGCGCATGGAGTTCCTGGGCCCGAAGGGCCGCGGCTGGCTCCTGCGCTGGCTGCCCGCCAGGGCCTACGACAACGGCCTCTACTACGTGTTCAGCAACCCCATCGGCGTGGACCACGACACGATCAAGAACGGCAACGCCATGATCCTCGACCCCTTCGGCGAGATCGTCGCCGAGAGCC
The DNA here is from genome assembly GCA_965603035.1 of uncultured bacterium. Taxonomy (GTDB): domain Bacteria; phylum Planctomycetota; class PUPC01; order DSUN01; family DSUN01; genus CAZDNN01. The sequence continues at coordinate 120 of CBFDBL010000474.1, read as the reverse complement.
ACGCGCTGGCCGACGACGTGGTGGTGGGGCTGTGCACGGCCGAGAAGCTCGAGCGGTCGAGCGGCCGGCGCTACCTGCGCGCGCGGCGGCCCGAGCTCTACGCCAGGCTCGTCGAGCCGC
>CBFDBL010000473.1:0-5520 GCA_965603035.1 uncultured bacterium | reverse complement strand
GCAGGCGTGGAAGTGCCCGAGTTGGTCACCGAGCAGCCGGATCGCGGCGGCGGTGTCCTTCTCCTCGATGTTGGCGTGGAAGGTGTCGAGCTGGACCTTGAGAGCCGGGTGGCCGACGGCCTCGACGAGCGCGAGCGCGTCGGCGGCGGTGTTGACGAAGTAGGTCTCGAAGCGGTTGAGCGGCTCGATGGCGAGGGCGATGCCCGCGTCGCCGGCATGCTCGGCGGCGGCGCGAAGGCCCTCGATGGCGCGCTGCCACTCCTCGTCGGTGCGGCCGCTGCCGGTGAGGAGGCCGACGGGCGCGTAGAGCGGGCCCGCGACGGCCTCGGCGCCCACGGCGGCCGCAATGTCGACGCAGCGCTTGAGCCGCGCCACGCCCGCGGTGCGCTCGGCGGGCTCGTCGCTCACCAGGTTGGTGCCCGGCACGAGCACGGCGCAGCCGGTGGCGGCGAGGGCCGCCGCCTCGAGCGCGCGGCGGGTCGCCGCGGCGTCGATCGCGTCGAGGTCGATGAACGGCAGCTCGATGCCGTCGTAGCCGAGCTCGGCCACCTTCGGGATCAGGTCGAGGCTGTCGGTCGAGAACGAGGCCGTGTAGAGCAGCGCGTTGAGGCCGAAGCGCATGAGCACACTCCAATCCGCTGGGGCGAGTGCATGAATGGGCGGACGGAGGGAAGCAAGAGGGCGTTACACGAGGCCCGCTGTCCTTCCCCTCATCCGATCATCCATCCCTCCGCCCATCCATCCATCCGTCGGTCATCGTCACGGGATGACGACGGGTTTCATCGGGTCGTCCACGCGGTCCTTGACCTTCCCGAGCGCCTCGGCGAGGTCGGCGAGGGGGAACTGGTGCGTGACGAGCGGCGAGACGTCGACGAGGCCCGAGCCGAGGGCCTGAAGCGCCGTCTGCCACGTCCCTGGCGCCAGCCACGAGAAGCGGATCGTCTTGTCCCAGAGGATGGAATCGAGCACCGGCACGGGGAGCACATCCTTGTCGCCGGGCAGGCCGAAGAAGACGATGACCGAGCGGCGGCCCGAGATCGCGAGCGCCAGCTCCATGGCGGGCACCGCTCCCGTGGGCACGATGACGCGGTTGGCCATCTTGCCGTCGGTCATGTCGCTGATCGTGGCCTTGACGTCCTCGACGTAGTAGGGCGAGTCCTTGTCGGTGCAGTTGATGATGGCGTCGGCCCCGAGCTGCTTGCCGATCTCCAGGCGGTAGTCGTCGCCGGTCGCGCCGATGAGCACGACGGTGCCGGCCCCCGAGCTCTTGGCGAGCTGGAGCATCATGCACCCGATGGCGCCGGGGCCGATGACCACGCAGAAGTTGCCGAGCTCGACGGCCAGGTTCTTGATGCCGTAGGTCGCGCAGGCGAGCGGCTCGGTGAGCGCGCCGTCCTCGTAGGAGACGCCCTCGGGCAAGGGGTGGACGCCGGTGTACTTCGACTTGCTGTACTCGGCGAAGCCGCCGTCGCACGAGACGCCCAGGACGGCCTTGTTCTCGCACAGGTTCGTCTGCCAGCGGTAGCACACGTCGCAGGCGTTGCAGTACTGCACGGGGTCGAGCACCACGCGGTCGCCCGGCTTGAAGAGGCCCATGGCTTTGGGGATGGCGCCGATCTCGACCACCTCGCCGGTGTACTCGTGGCCGAGGATGCAGGGGCCCTTGCCGTCGGGCGTTTCGAGCGAGCTGGCGCCGAAGTAGTAGGCGATGTCGGACCCGCAGATCCCGCAGGCCTTCACGCGCACGAGCACCTCGTCGTCCGCGATCTCCGGGATCGGCACGTCCTCGAGCGCCATCTTCATCGGCTCGTAGAAGACCTGAGCCTTCATCGTCTTCGCTGCCATCGCGTCTCTCCTTACTTCCCATACTTCTCGATGTAGGGCTGGAGGAAGTCCCTCGCGGCCTCGGTCACGTCCCAGGCCCCGGGCCAGAAGCACAGGTCGATGACCCACCAGGGCGAGTCGTAGCCCGCGGCGAGCAGCGCGGGGATGATCTGGTCGAAGTCGAGCACGCCTTGGCCGAAGGGCGCGTGGGTGCTCGTCTCGTCCCCGTGGAGCGTCTCGTCGGAGTCGATGAGGTGGATGTGGTTGATCCTGCCTGCGAGCTTCCCGATCAGCTCGATGGCGCCGCCGTCGAGGATCTCCACCGGCTCGGGCTGGCGCGAGCCGATGGCGGCGACCATGTGGGCGTGGCACGAGTCGACGAGGATGCCGAAGTTCGGGTGGTCCACCTTCTCGGCGATCGCCACGATCTCCGAGGGCTTGTTGAAGGTGAAGCCGGGCTCGAACTCCCAGGTGACCTTCACGCCGGCGTCGGCGCCCGTCTCGGCACACTCGCGCCACATGGCCGCGCACTGGTCCATGGCCTCGGCCCGCTCCGCGCCGGCGGGGCCGGGAGGCCCCAGGACCGTGTCCACGCGGATGCACGGGATGCCGATGGCGGTGCAGAAGTCGAGGTTCTTGGCGAAGGTGGCGCGGTAGAGGTCGGGCTTGAGCCACGGCACGACCTCCTCGCTCCAGAAGTCGGCCGCGATGGCGGACACCTCGAGGCCGTTGTCGGCCAGCAGCGCCTTGAGCTCGTCGCGCTTCTCCGGCGTCGCGTAGTCGTCGGGATGCGCGTGCGGGCGGAACCCGCCGAGCTCGATGCCGTCCAGGCCCAGCTCGCCCAGCCGCTGACACACGGTCGGCAGGGCGATCGGGTTGTCCTCGTACGGCCCAAACGTGTACGCCCAGCTACCGATCGACAGCTTCACGGCCACTGCAAACCCCCTTTGTCCAGAAGTGCGCGCGGGAGTCCACCCTCGCTCGGACACCTGCCGAGAGTATAGACCTCCCGCCAGGAAAAGTCAAGACGCCGAAAAGAGTTGACGCGCAGGCCCCAACTCCCTACAATCAGAGTGGGGACAGCGCGCTGCCGCGTTTCGCCATGGTCCGACAGGAGCTTTTCCATGCCCCGACGCCGCCGCGCTATGACGCTCACTGAGCTGCTCACCGTCGTCTCGGTCATCGCGGTGCTGACGTCCATGATGTCGCCCATCCTCCTGCGCGCCCACAAGGAGGGCATCCGCCGCTCGTGCATGGGCAACATCAAGGAAATCAGCATCGGCCTCCAGCTCGTCGCCAACAGCAACTTCGGCAAGCTCCCCACCTGCTTCGAGCTCAACGGCGACACCCCCAAGGACGATAGCTGGTGGTACCGCAAGGTCGCCCGCGCCGTCTACCCCACCACCACGTACAAGAACACCTTCTACGACCACCTCACCGTCCCCTACTACGCAGATCGCGGGACGAGCCACACCCAGGCCAACTGGTGGAAGAGCGCGGCGAACGACGGCGCCAACCTCCGCCTCTTCCGACCCGACCGCACCATCTTCCGCTGCCCCGCCAGCAGGGACTTCTACGACCAGCGCTTCGACAAGCTCCGCACCAACGCCAGCGGGGTGGACAAGGATCGCGTGTTCGACGACAACTACGGCTACAACAACAGCGGCTTCGCCTACGCGGCCGGCTACGGCAAGGAGTGCGTCGTCTACTATAAGCACGACAGTTGGTTCTTCGAGGAGAGCCGCCTCTACCACACCAAGAACGACGCGAACAAGGGCGGCTACAACCCCATGCGCCCCATCAAGGGCCGCTGGCCGAAGCCGGGCGACGACGACTACGACCCCGACATCGGCTACATCGGCTGCCTCACCGACTACTACGACCCCGCCGGCACTGTCCTGCTGATGGACTACATGAAGGCCGACATCTCCATGCCTCAGGACAACCGCGGCGACGTCAACGTGGATGGCGAGACCCTCCACTACCCCGACGGCGCACGCTTCCGCCACGGGCACCGCGCCAACGTCCTGTTCGCCGACTGCCACATCGAGGGCTTCCGCGACAGGATCTTCAGGGCCAGCGCCGCGCGGGGCAGGCCCAAGCAGGACATCCACTACACCGTCTACCGACGGCCCCCCACTCCCTGATCGCAGCAGGCCCCCGAAAGGAGCGCGCTATGCCGGAAGGGGTTCTGGTCTTCTCGGACGCCAGTTTCCAGGGCGACGTCCTCGACGCCGAGGCGCCCACCGTCGTGGACTTCTGGGCAGAGTGGTGCGGCCCGTGCCGCAAGGTAGGTCCCATCATGCAGGAACTCGCCGCCGACTACGGCGACGCCGTGCGGTTCGGCAAGATGAACGTGGACGAGAACCCAGAGACGCCCGCCAGGTTCGCCATCATGTCCATCCCCACCGTCATCCTCTTCAAGGGCGGCGAGGCCGTGGACAAGCTCATCGGTGCTCGAAGCAAGGCCGACTACAAGGCCTGGATCGACCCCAGGATCTGACCCCCCGCGGCGGAACGACATCGCGAACCCTCCCGGAGGCGAACAGGCCTCGGGCGGGTTTCCTGTGGCCCGACACCGGCAGGCAGAGCGACGGGGCGGCTACGGGCGGGCCGGTCCGGCCCTGGTGCTGGCGCCGTTCCGCTCATCGACTCGCTGGCCCCATCAGGCGGTCCACGGCGCGGCCGATGTAGCGCTCGCGCATCAGGGCCTCGCCGACGAGCACGGCCGCCGCCCCCCACGCCCCAGCCTGCTCGACGTCCGCGCGGGTCCGGATGGCGCTCTCACTCACCACCAGGCGGTCCGCGGGCACGTGCTCGATGAGGCGCCGGGTCGTTCGCAAGTCGGTCTTGAACGTTCGCAGGTCGCGGTTGTTGATGCCCACCACCCGCGCGCCGGCCCCCACCGCCTTCTTCACTGCCCGCACCGAGTGCGCCTCCACCAGGCAGGCGAGGCCCAGGTCCCGCGCCGCGTCCAGCAGCGCCACCAGCGCCTTGCGCGGCAGCAGCTCCGCGATCAGCAGCACCGCGTCCGCTCCCGCCGCACGCGCCTCGAAGAGCTGGTAGCGGTCGACCACGAAATCCTTTCGCAGCACGGGAATGCCCACCGCCGCGCGCACGCGCCGCAGGATGGCCAGGGAGCCGCCGAAGAAGCGCTCGTCGGTCAGCACCGAGATCGCCGCGGCGCCGTGGGCCTCGTAGGCCCGCGCGATCCGCACCGGGTAGAAGGCCTTGCGGATCAGCCCCGCCGACGGCGACCGCCGCTTGACCTCCGCGATCAGCGACACCCCAGGCCCCGCCAGCGCCGCCGCGAAGTCGCGCGGAGCCGCCGCCGCGGTCGCCTCGCCCGCCACCTCCGCCAGCGGACGCGCGCGCTGCGCAGCAGCCACCTCCCGATGCTTGTGCGCCACGATCTGCTCGAGGACCCGATGCAACGCCAAGGCCAACCTCCTTCGCGACAGCGCACCCCGATTGTAGTCCCAGCCCGGCACCGAAGCAAGGCGTGCGACCCGCGTCGTGCGAAACCTGGACACCCGGCCGCCTGTAGGGTAAGCTAGAAACCGCCCCGCACGCCTCGCAGACCCGTGGAGGCCAGGCCCATGCGCTCCCGTGCCCTCCCTGCCGTCCTGTGCCTGCTCGCCTTGACCGCGCCGGCCCTCGGCGCCGATCTGGCGAGCGTGGTCTCCGAGGACGCCG
>CBFDBL010000472.1:0-5553 GCA_965603035.1 uncultured bacterium | reverse complement strand
CCTCGGGGTGCTCGGCGGCGAGGGCGAGGAGGCGGTCGCGGACGTGGGGGCTGATGAGGCTGTGGTGGATCTGGTTGGCCACGAGCAGCGCGTCGAGGTCGGCCATGGCCGCCGCCAGGTGGGCCAGGACTCGGTCCTCGAGCGCGCGGGGCGCGGGCGCGGCGTTCTCGAAGTCGAGGCGGGAGTCCTCCTGCTCGGAGTGGAAGCCGTGTCGGACCGGCTTGGCGAAGGCGGGGGTGACGCGGCCTGGTGCGGTGACGACGTGCCGCAGGTCCACGCCGTGGCGTTCGGCGAGCACGCGGCCGAGCTCGCGGCCGCGCCAGTCGTCGCCGAAGATCGCGATGGCCTGCACCGTGCCGACGCCCAGCTCCGCGAGGTTCCACGCCACGTTCGCCGCGCCACCCGCCGAGAACTCCTCGCGGACCACCGGCAGCGGGAAGCGCGGCGTCTCGCGCGAGAGCTGCGAGCGCGTCATGTCCGCGTGCCAGTAGATGTCCATGCAGAAGTCGCCGAGGACGGCGATCCGCTTCGACGGGAAAGCCGCCAGCAGCTCTTCGAGTCGCTCGCGCTGCATCCGGGAAGCTCCTTAGGAGGAAGGAATGGCCCGCGAAACACGCGAACGCCCGCGAAAGAAGAGAAGACAAGAGAAGAAGCGTGTAGGGTCCCTGTCGTGCTCCGCGCGTCCGCGGGATGAAGAGAAGACAGAAGGCGGATGTCAGCGACGCCTGCTCCGCCTCGGTCGCCTGCGCCCCTGATTGCTCAAGGCAATGCGACGGGATTCGAGCTTGGGCCAGTGGCCGAAGTTGGCGAGGATGCCGAGCTCCATGCGCGTGGCGTGCAGGTAGTTGAGCACCTGGGCTTCGTGCTCGTCGGCCAGCTTCGAGACGGCTTTCAGCTCCACGATGATTCTCTCGAAGCAGATCAGATCGGGAACGAACTTGCTGCGCAGCGCTTTGCCTCGGTACGTGAGTCGAAGCTCTCTCTGTGCTTCGAACGGGATGCCCAGGTGCGCGAGCTCGATCTCCATGCACTCCTGGTAGACCGGCTCGTTGAAGCCGCATCCCTTGTCCTTGTAGACGGCGAAGCACGCGCCCATGATCGCATAGCTCTCCTCCGGGAACAGCAGCTCCGCCATCCCTAGCCTCCCTGCTTCTTCCTCTTTTCCGTCGGTTTCTTCTCTTCTTTCGCGCCCTTTCGCGTGTTTCGCTGGCAGGTTCCTCCGTTCACCATCGCCGTGCGCGGAAGCGTGTGAGCTGGCGCGTGGAGCGGTCGGGGAGCACGAGATGGACGTTGGCCACCTCGGTGTGGGCCTCGGGCATGCCGAAGAAGAAGAGGATGCCGGTCCTCCTGCGTCGGACGACGTCGATCTTGAGCCGAAGTGTGCCGTCGCGGGAGCGTGCGAGGCCGTGGGGCCTTCGGGGCAGCTCGTCGCGCAGCGTCGCGGGCGCGACGCCCTCGGGCCGCTCGCCCAGGTCGTCGAGCGTCCACTCTGGCGGGACGAAGCGCACCCAGCGGTGCTCGAGCGCGCGCCGCGCGTCGTCCCAGCGCGTGAGCAGGCGGTAGAGCGCGCCGTCGGCCGACCAGCGCCAGCGGTCGCGCGGCATGCCCCAGCGCCGGGTCGTCCAGCGGGCCTCGGCGAGGGGGCCGAGGTCCTCGTCGAGCCGGTGTGCCTGGTCGGGCCGCTCGACGGGCGCCACCCGCCAGGCCCCGTCGGCCCGCGAGCTCCACGACAGCCACTTGCCGTCGTGCGAGAACGAGAAGTGCTCGACGTCGGGGTCGAGCAGCGTTCGCGTCGGCTTGGGGGCGGCGTAGTCGGCGAGCCAGAGCCGGCGCGCCCCGTCGGCGGTCTCGACGAAGGCCGCGCAGGTGCCGCTCGGGCAGATGCTCAGGCCCTCGCCGCTGCCGAGCCGGGTCGGGCGGGCGGAGCCGTCGGCGGGCACGACGAGGATCTCGGCTCGCCCGGGGCTCTGGTTCACCCAGGCGCCGGCGGGGCGGATGATGAAGCTGGCGCGCTCGACGCTCTTGGCCGTGCGCTTCGCGACGAGGACGAAGCGGTCGTCGGGGCTCCAGTCGGCCTTGGCGAAGACGGCGCGACGGACCCGCATGGGCACGATGCCGATGCCGTAGGAGCCGATGCGCAGGCCCGTGCAGCCGGCCGTGCCGAGCGCGAGCGCGAGGAGGGCCATGGCAGCGCGGCGGTGCGTCATCGCTCAGCCCACGAGCCTGTGGTAGAGGTTGGGGATGGTGGCGGCGTGGTCGCCGCAGACGTGGAAGCCCTGGCCGCCGAGCGACGTCGGGCGGTTCACGATGTTCTTGCGCGGGCGGTAGTAGTACTCGACGTCGTCCTTGCCCACGTCGGCGTGGTAGTCATCCCGCAGGGGGAAGAGGTCGAAGTTGGCGGTGGTGATGCGGCTGACCGTGTGGCCGAGGTTGCGGGCAATCGAGAGGGCCTTGAGGAAGACCTCGGGGCCGGTCACGGCAGAGCCGAAGTTGCAGAAGACGCCGCCCTCGAGCCGCGCGACGGTCGCGCAGTAGGTGCGGAAGTCGAGCCCGCTGGCGGCGCCGAGCGCGCCGAAGTCGGCGGCGGGGTGCTGGTGGATGATGTCGGTGCCGATGGTCACGTGGACGGTCACGGGCACGCGGTGTGTGTAGCCGGCGTGGAGGATGCTCGCGTCGCGGTGGACGAAGCGGTCATCGGTCGCGTAGAGGCGGCCGAGCGCCTCGCCGTAGCCGAGCCCGTCGCGCAAGCCCTGCTGGACGGCCTCGTTGATCAGCCGGCCCGTCTCGTCGGCCATGCCGAAGGAGCCGTCCTCGATGCTGTCGGCCACGTCCTCGCTCGTCTCGCCGATCAGCGCCAGCTCGAAGTCGTGGATCGACACCGCGCCGTTGCCCGCCACGTGGCTCACGATGCCGCGCTGCATCAGGTCGATCACGAGCAGCGACAGGCCGCTCTTGACCACGTGCGCACCGAGCATCCACAGCACGGGCCTGTCCTCGGCCCGCGCCTCGCGGATCGCCTCGGCCACGAGCGGCAGCTTATCATTCTCGAACGGCGGCGGCGGGGTGGCGGGCCGCACGAGGTCGTCGAGCGTCACGAGATTCGGCCGCTGGCCGAGCGGGTAGGTCTTGACCTTCGACAGGTCGATGCGGTCGTAGGGCATGGGCGCGGGGTCTCCTGGGATGCGGAGCCCAGCCTAGCGCGGCGGGCCTTGGCGGTCAAGGGGCGGCGAGGGCTCGGCGGGCGAGCGCGCGGTAGCGGCGCGCGTCGCGCTGGTCGGCGCAGCCGTCGAGCAGGGCGAGGGCCTGCCTGGGGTCGCCGTGCTTGTCCCAGAGCAGGAGGAGCGCGGCCTGGAGCCGGGCCTCGTCGTTGGGGGGGAAGTTGGGGCCGAGCCGCGCGAGCAGATCGGCGGCCTTCACCGTCGCGAGGTCGGGCTTCGGCGGGATGGCGGCTTGCAGGCGCAGGAGGCGGGCCACGTCGCTCTGGGCGAGCTGGTGGCATCCGGCGGCGAGGCGGAACTCGGGGCGCGCGCCCAGCGGCGCGAGCGCCTCGGCGGCCTCGCCGTAGCGGCGTGCAGCCAGCAGCGGGCGCACGTGGTCCTCGAAGGCGGCGGCGAAGCTGCCTGTCGCCGCGAGCCGCGGACCGACGTCCAGCGCCCCGCCGGCCATCCCCGCCACGAGCCCGGGCCCGGGCAGGTCGGGGATGCGCCAGGCCTCGACCCGCGCGACACGCGAGCCGCCGTAGATCTGGTAGAGGCCCGGCGTCACCGCCGCGTCAGCCGCCACGGGCTCCGGCGCCATCGCCTCCAGCAGGAACCCGTCGTTGACGAACACGCGGAGCACCCGGCCGCTGCGCTCGAAACGCAGCACGTAGGGCCGGCCGCCCAAGGCCGGGTAGTACGCCGTCTTCGCGACCACCTGCCCCTTGCCCCGCTGGTCGCACCACGACAGGCACACCTGCCCGTTCCCGCCCGGGTAGCCGAGCTGCCAGCCGCGGAACACGCCCTTGTTCGCGGGGTCGGGGTAGTCGCCGACGCGGAGGCGGGCATTGAAGTTCAGGGCCTCGCTGCCTGGGAAGTACGACACCTGGAACTCGACGGCGGCGCTGCCCTGGATCGGCTCGTCGCGCCAGACCACGGGCCAGGCGTTCGGCCCCTGGAGCACGAGCTGGCCGTTGCGGACGTTCACCGCGCGGGGCTTCTGGACCGCCGTCCAACGCTCGAAGCCGTCGGCGGCGAAGTCGTCGAGGCACAGCCGGTCGCCGTTGGGCTGGGGCGGCGTGGCGATCGGCGGGTCGAGCCATCGGCGGACGGGCTCGTCGGCCAGGCGCTCGGCGTCGGGCTCGGGCATGCGGATGGCCAGGTTGCGGTAGTGGGGGCGGTCGTCGCCCCACATCCCCCACTGGGCGGCGAGCCCGACGAAGGCGTGCATCGCCCCGCGCAGCGGCTCCGGGTCCTCCCAGCGGCCCACGGCCTGGCCGTCGAGGTGCACGACGATGCGGCCGCGGTCCCGCAGCACGTCGAGCCGGTGCCACTGCCTCGGCTGGAAGGGCGCCCGGCGCAGCGGGAGGCCGAGCAGCGCGCCCTGGCGCCGCAGTTCCATCGCCAGCGCGCCGCCCTCGAACGGCAGGTGCAGCGCGTAGCCCACCGCAGGGTGGCTGCCGTAGCCCGGCCCGCTGAGCAGCACGATCGGCACGCCGCCGCCGAAGTAGAACTCGAGCGACACCAGGTAGACGTCGCCGACCAGGCGGTCCCACCAGCAGGCCGAGTTGGTGTGGACGCCCGAGATCGCGAGCCCGCCGTTGTGGATGTGGAAGTGCCCGCCATACTGCCCCTTGCACAGCAGCGCCTGCTCGAGGCACGCCTTGTCGCCCAGCGGCTCGTCGAGGACGGCCGGCCAGGCCACCAGGGCGTGCTCGACGGTCGGCTCCTTCGGCACCGGCGGTGGCGGCGGGGGCGGCGCGACGGCGAGCGACGTGTCGGGCGCGGCCACCGCGCCCGTGGACGGCGCGCCGCCGCCGGCGGACGTCGCGGGGCCTGGGGTGGACGTGGCGGGCCCGACAGCCGCGCCCAGCCGCGGCCGCGAGCACGGGCGCACCACGACGGCGACGGCCGCGAGCAGGAGCACGGCGATGGCTGCCGCGGCCACGGCGCACCCCAGGCGCCGGCTCGGGGGCGGCTGCTGGCGGCTGGCCTCGAACTCGGCGAGCATGCGCCGCGCCGGACTCATCGCCCGCGGCGGGGTCGGGGCGTTCGGATCGGGGCGGTCGCTGTCGTGGGCCAAGGCCGTGGCCCTCCCGTGTGAGTGACCAGATGCTATGCTACCCCGGCGGGATCGCGCTTTCAAGCACGCCTTGCGCCCCGGGCCGGCGCCGCCCATTGACTTCTGCATAAGCAATGCAAAGAGCTCCCACCAGTCCCGAGGCCCGTCTTGCGTGGCCCGCGGGCGCCAGGGGCGATGACGCAAGGGGTCTGCGGCAGTCAGCCCCGACGGCTTTGACGGACAGAAAAGGCTCCTGACACGAATGGCGTGGAGATAGGGCTTGGCCAGCCCGCT
>CBFDBL010000471.1:0-5562 GCA_965603035.1 uncultured bacterium | reverse complement strand
ACCCCCGCCTTCATGGCCGTGGACATCGACGACGACGGCAAGGTCGTCGGCCTCTTCTAAGCGGAGAGCGGCCCGCGAAACACGCGAACGGACGCGAACGAAGCCCCGCGAGGCCGCTTGGCCTCGCGGGGCTCGTCCGTTCTCGACCCGGACGCTCAGGAGCTCCGCGGCGTCCAGTTCCTGTCTGGCAAGGCTGAGCACGCAGTGCCTCGCCGCGCCGTCGCGCTTGACGACCACTACCATCCCGCGTAGGCTCGTGGCATCCGACGCGTTTGCGCCCGGCCGGGACGCAGGACGGACACATCCATGGAATCCCGTCGCGACAAGGTTGCCCGAAAGGCCAAAGAAGCGACCGTCGCCCTGGCCTATCGCGCCTACGCGACCCTCATCACCGAGCACGAGCGGCTGCGGCGCCGACGCTGGGAGCTGAAGCCCGACGCTATGTGGGAGCCGTCGCCCGCCGCCTGGGGCACCCTCCGCTTCCTCGCCGACGTCCACGACCCCAGCCGCCGCGCCGCGCGGGTGCTCCGCGGAGCGCTCGAGGGTCTGGGCGACCCGGCCCCGGCGACGTCTTCCCAATCGGCAATCGGCAATCGCAAATCGGCAATGCCACGGATTCCGTGGCGAACGTGGCGCAAAGCGCTGCGCGCGGGCATCCAGCTCGTGGCCGACGTGCTGGTCAAGCACGGCGCCGCGCTGCCCTGGGGCCGGGGCAAGCCGCGGGTGCCCCGCAAGCGCGACGATTTCGACGCCGCCTGCCGCTTCCTGCGCGACCTGTCGCTCGACGACGACGGGCCGCCGCTGGCGGAGATTCTCGATGAGGTCGAGGTCCCGCCCCTGCCCGAGGCCGAGCCGCCGGCCGACCATCGGGTGACCTTCTATCGCGGCCGCCACGTGCTCTCGATCGACGGCGTCCGCATGTCGCTGCCCATGGGCCGCGAGCTGGCCTTCCTCACCATCCTCGGCGAGCGCCGGCGACGCGGGGAGGTCACGCCGGGGCTCGAGCACGAGGTGAACTGGAAGCACGCCGCCGACCAGCTCCGCGCGCGCATCCGCCGCGCCACGGGCCACAACCTGCTGGGGGCCGTCGTCCTCTCCGCGCGGGGGCCCGTCGGCGGCTACCGCCTCGCTCCAGGGGTGCGGCTGCGGCGGGATTGAGCGTGTGTAAGACGAGAATAGAGCGTTTCTCGAAAAAAACCTGTGCCTCCTGCCCTCCGCGGAAACCTCCATCTTACATGTAGTTGCGTCCCTGGTGGTCGCCGTAAGCTCTGGGGCTACTGGCGCGTTACTGGCAGCTATGACCTATAGGGGTGGAGAGGAAGGGTCTCCTGCCGGCCTTGGGAAGCCCGGCCTCTTGTACGAGCGACGCTCGGAGGCGACGAAGGACCCAGTTGGCTCACCACCTCTATGGCCGCCCCGTCGCCGCACGCGCTCTTTGACAATTTGGAATCGGACCAGGTCGCCGGCGCGCCGCGCGCGGCGGGCCGGGAGGACTCCCTCCAGAGTCCTCCCGGCCCCCGCCGGGGCTTCCTGCTATAATGGGCGGCCATGAGACGCGTGGGACTGTGCGCGCTGATGCTCGCCGTCGTGGCGGTGTGGGGCTGGACCTTCTCGCTGATGAAGGCGCCGGTGGCGGAGTACGGCGTGGTGGCGTTCCTGGCGGTGCGCTTCGCCATCGCGGCGGCGGCGATGGGGCTGGTGACGGCGCGCAGGGCGACGCGGCGGAGCCTGGCGACGGGCGGCCTGATCGGCCTGGTGCTCGCGGCGGCGTACCTGCTCCAGACCTTCGGCCTGCGCCTTTCCACGGCGACGAACACGGGGCTGATCACAGGGCTCTTCGTCGTGTTCGTCCCGCTGGCGAACCGCGCGCTTTTCGGCGTGCGGACGCGCGCGGCCCACTGGCTGGCCATCGGCGCGAGCCTGGTCGGGCTGGCGTTGCTGACGGGCGCGGGCCGGGGGCGGCCGGCGCTGGGCGACGCGCTCACGTTGGGCTGTGCCGCGTGCTTCGGGCTGCACGTGGCGCTGCTCGACCGCCACGCGAAGCACCACGACGCGGGCGTGCTGGCCTTCGGGCAGATCGGCTCGACGGCCGTCGTGCTCGTGGTGCTGTGGCCGCTGGTCGGTCGCGTCTCGTGGCCGAGCCCGCGGGTCTGGTTCGCCCTCGTCGTCACGGCTCTGGTGGCGACGGCGCTGGCGTTCACGGTGCAGACGTTCGTCCAGCAGCGCCTGTCGGCGGTCGCGACGGCGGTGATCATCGTCACCGAGCCTGTGTTCGCCGCGCTCTTCGGCTACCTGGTGGCGGGCGATCGGCTCGCGGCGCTGCAATGGCTCGGCGCGGCGCTCATGGTCGGCGCCCTGGTCGCCGCCGACGTCTACCCCACTCTCAGGCGGGCCCGCCGGCGCGTGCAGCCCGCCGCCCGAGCCCCGGAAGGAGCTCCCTGATGAGACGACGTTTCGCCGTCTGCGCCGTGCTGCTGAGCGCCGCCGCCTGCACCGCGGGCGCGGCCCAGGACCGCATCACTATCCCCGCGAAGATCAACGGCGAGGCGGTGCAGTTGACCTTCGACACCGGCGCGCAGTACCACGTCCTCTTCCACAGGGCGGCCGACCGACTCGGGCTCAAGGTCACGCCGCCGCCCGCCGACTATACGCCGCCTCCCGGCCTCGTGACGGGCGGCGTCGTCGAGCCGTGCCGTCTCGAGATCGGCACGAGTGCGGCGCAGGTGGGCTTCCGAGCGGTGAAGATCCCGGCCTTCCTGCGGCCCGGGGCCGACGGCGTGCTGTCGTGGCACGGCCTGACCGACACGATCATCGCGATCGTGTGGGACCGCAAGGAGGCGGGCAGCCTCGCCGCGGTGCCGGAGCCGGCGCGGCGATGGCTCAAGGCGCCCCTGCGGCCGAAGGACTGGATGCTGGGCGTCACCCTCGCCGGCGAGGACGGGCAGGAGCAGGCCGTCTACATCGACACGGGCTTCTCCTCCGGCGCCTGCCTGAGTGGGAAGCGCTGGAAGCAGTGGCTGGCCGAGCACCCCGATGAGCCAGTCACCCTCGAGGCCAGCTACAGCCCGGCGCACGGGCTCGCGATCTCCGAGGTCCGGTGGGCCGACAGGCTTGTCTTCGGGCCTCTGGTGCTCCGCGGCGTGCCCATCCGCAAGGTCGAGCCGGCCCTCGAGGGCCTGTTCCCCAAGCTCGAAGCCGTCCTCGGCCTCTTCGCGCTCACACGACTCGACGTCGTTCTCGACGGCAAGGACCAATGCATCTACCTGCACCCCAACCCCCACCCGAAGACCATCTGCGACTACAACCGACTCGGCGCCGTCTTCTGCCCGCGCGACCTCCAGAGCGCCGACCTGCTCGCCCGCGTGCTCGACGCCTCGCCCGCCCACCGCGCCGGCATCCGCACCGGCGACGTCCTGCTGCGCATCGACGACCTCGACGCGACCCGCTGGCGCACCGACCCCAAGGTCCTGCCCCTCGCCCGCTTCTGGGCGCGCCCCGCCGGCACGCGCCTGCGCCTGTCGCTGCGCCGCGACGGCAAGCCCTACGAGGCGATCGTCGAGCTCGAGGGGATCCTCGGCGCGCGCAAGGCGCCCGAGCCCGCGCCCTGACGGGCGAGGCTCAGCGCGGCGGCGCCTCGGCGTAGGGGCTGGTGGTGAGCACGAGGCGATCGAGGCGGGCCAGAGGCTCGCGCGTGGCGACGACCACGCTGTGGCGGCCCCTGGCGAGCCGCAGGCGGAGCGGGTAGGCCGCGGTCTCGCGCGAGTTGGCGAGCACCCACTGCCACGCGCCGCGGGCCTGGCCGTAGAGATCCCACAGGTGTCGCGGGCCGCCGTCCACGGCGAGGTAGAACGAGTCGCGCACCCCCGCCAGCTCGCCAGGGCCGGGCACCATGCAGCGGCCGACGAGATAGTAGTCGCCCGGGACGCTCACGGTGAACTCGAAGGCGACCGTCCCCGCATCGGCCCGGCGCCGCTCCTCGCCGTCGGGCGTCTTCTCGACGATCTCGGGCGTGTGCACGTAGCGGCCGCCCGAGGCGGTTTCGTCCTCGAGCACCTTCATCCCGCCCGCGATCCGGCCGGCCTCGGCCTCCTGCCCGAGGTAGACGAGCGGGCGCGGATAGACCTTCACATCGACCATCACGGTCCGGCAGAAGCCCTTGTCGGTGCGGAAGGTCACGGCGCCGCGGTGGAGGCGGGGTGCGAGGTCGGCAGCGGCCGGCGTGAGGCGGACCTGCTGGGCGGCGTCGCCAGCCTGCCCGGCGGCGGGGGTGCACCGCAGCCAGGGTGCGTTGGGGTGGGCGGTCCAGCGGCTCCCGGCGGACGGCGGGACGAGGAGCCGGACGGCGGCCCCGGCTCGGGCATCACCGCGACGAGTCAATGCGACGCGGAGGGGGAGCGCGGAGAGGCCCGCGGGGCGCTCGGGGAAGAGCGGGCTGGGGTCGCGCCCGCGCTCGAGTGCGCCGAGGTCGGGGGCGCGGCCGGAGTGGCCGTCGCTGATGCCTGGGATGCGCTGGCCGGCGTCGATGCCCGGGGAGCCGGGGGCGAGGCGGAAGTCGCGGGCGGCCTCGGCGCGGACGACCGGGCGGCCGACCACGCCGTGTGCCTCCCACGCCGTCGGCAGGGGCGAGACGCCGTAGACGCCGCCGCGGGGCAGCAGGTCGTAGTCGAAGTCCCCTCCCCGCTTGTGGCGGTAGCGGATGCGTCCGCGGCCGGGGGTGGGGCCGAAGAAGAGGTTGTTGCGGGTCTCCATCGGGGTCGGGCCTGTGCCGTAGTGGCCGCTGGTGAGGCCGTGGCCGGTGGTGTAGACGGTGTTGTGGAGCAGCAGGCTGAGGCCGGGGTCTGGGAAGCGGTCGCCGCCCATCTTGAAGCCCGCGCCGGTGACGCCGCGCTCCTCGCCGGTGAGGACGATGAGGTTGCGGAAGACGTAGCTCGGGCCGCGGCGGTTCGGCGCGCAGCTCACGCCGCAGAGCGCCTTGTCGATCCAGTTGTGCCAGTAGCGGACGTTGATCTGGCCCCCGTCGAGCTCCGTGCCGTCGTCGTTCGCGAAGGCCATGACGTTGCCGTAGATGTCGGTGTCACGGTGCGGGCCGCCCTCCACGGCTCGGTTGGGCGCGCCCTCGATGGCGTCGTTCCACCAGTGCGTCTCTGAGCCGATGAGGTCGTTGTAGCGGACGACGTTGTTGCCGGCGGTGTAGGACAGGTTGATGGCCTGTGGGCCCATGGGGTGGCCGTACTTCCACGAGTTGGCCGTGCCTCGCGGCTCGTGGATGAAGCAGTGCTCGATCACGACCTGCGAGCAGCCGCGATGGAGCTGGACGCCTGCCTGGCCGTTGATGGGCCGGCCGCGGGCGTCCACATAGAGCCCTTGGCGCAGCCCATCCTTGCGCGTGCCCGGGTCGCCCCACCCGGCGATCTCGCAACCGCGCAGGCGCACGTGATGGCTCTTCGAGACGAAGACGGCGTCGTCCGACCCGCCGCGGACCGTGACGCCCTCGGGAACCGTCAGCTCGAACTTCAGCACCTTCTCGCCGGCAAAAAACTTCATCAAATCGTCGTCGAAGCT
>CBFDBL010000470.1:0-5563 GCA_965603035.1 uncultured bacterium | reverse complement strand
TATGGCTTCCGTGTCTTCCTGTAGTCGGCGGCCTCGTCCTTGCACGAGTGGACGTCGGCGCCGCACTTCGGGCAGGCCTCGTCCTTGAACGAGAAGCGGGTGCCGCACTTCGGGCAGGTCCAGCGCTTGGGTTGCGCCTTGAGCCAGGCCTCGTAGCCGCCGTCGCGGACGGCGTAGCAGCTCTTCTCGGCCACGAGCCTGTAGTCCCTGCGGGCGGCGTGGAACGGCTTGGTCTTGGGGCAGGGGAAGCCCTTGCACTGGCCGCAGGAGCTGAGCTTCTTGCCCTGGGCGCACGCCTTGATGGCGCACTTGGTGCAGTGGGGGGCCGTCTTGTCGCTCTTGCAGCCCAGGCAGAACTGCTTGGCGGGGTCCTTCGCCGCCACGGACTTCAGGTAGTTCGGGCACGAGCCGCAGTAGATCCCGCAGTAGCCGTCCAGGGCTGGCTTCGCCCCCGAGGCAGCCTCGCCCGCCCCGGCCACGCCTGTCGCGAGCGCGCACGCGCAGGCCGCTGTGGCCCCCTTGTCCAGGAACGCGCGGCGGCTCATGTCCTGTCCCATGTCGGCTCTCCTTGCTGTGTCAGGATCCGGCGGGCGGGCTGAGGCGGTCGAGGCGGGGCGGGCTGTAGGCGATGAGGAAGAGGCGGTCGCCGCGCGCGAGCACGTGGTCGCGGTCCACGAGCGTGCTGCCCGGGGCCAGGGCGTCGCGGCAGGGCGGGTTGATGGTGAGCGCGTGGGTGTGGATCTCGCGGGCGTGGCGGTTGGTCACGGCCTCGCCGCCCTCGGTCTTGACCGCCTCGGTCTGAACGCCGACGAGGATGACGTCCTCGGAGTCGTACTCGACGAGCGCGTGCTCGAGCTCGCGGTAGGTGCGGCCGACGAAGGCCTCGGGCACGGCGACGACGTAGACCTCGTTGGTGTCCTCGGTGGCCGTGAGCAGGCGCATGTAGAACTCGCTGAGCCCGTGGGTGATCGCCGTCTGCGCCAGCAGCTTCTCGGTCAGCTCGTCCACGCACACGACCTCGTCCACGTGGGTGTAGCGGAAGTGGATGCGGCTGCGCGAGCTGAGCAGCTCGACGATGGTGTGTACCTGGGGCTCGATGGCCTCGATGGCGAGCGCGGTGAGCACGGTTCTGGTGTCGGCGTGCTTGCCCTCGCGGGGGTCGGACGGGCGAGGATGCGGTCGGAGGTGGGATCGCCGGGGATGACGAAGACGTTGTGATAGGGGTCGTCGTCGGTTTCGGGCTCGGTGCGGGGGATGCGCTCGGGCTGGTCGGTGACGATGACGATGGCGCGTCGCTCGCCGAGCACGCTGGCGTGGAGCTCGCGGATGATGGCGTCGCCGAGGTCGTTCCAGTTGCAGATCACGTAGTGGTCGCTGAGCACGCCGGCCTGGGGCTGTGGGGCGGTCATGGGTGGTCTCCGTGGCTTGGGGGTGCGAGCTGCGCGAGGTCGGGCTCGGCCCTCGCGATGACGAGGAGCTTGTCGCCGCGCGCGAGCGGCTGCTCGCGCGTCAGGCGTGCGTCGTCGATGCGCTGGCGGCTGAAGAAGCGCGTCCGCACGCGCCCCCCCTCGGCCGCGCCGCCGACGGGGGACCGGCGGGGGTTGACGGTGAGCAGCGAGACGGCGTGGGTGCCGCCCAGCCGGTCCCGCGCGCCCGCGCCGTCCCGCGGCGTCGCGACGGGCCGCTCGACGCCGACGGGGATGACGTCGCAGAGGCCCGAGCGCAGGAAGGCGCGCTGGACCTCGACGAACGTGGCGCCCACCAGCGACGCCGGCACGTCGAGCGCGTAGACCTCGTTCGTGTGGCGGCTGACCGTGAGGAGCTGGAGGAGGAAGTCGGTGAGGTGGTGCTTGTGTGCGGCGTGCGCGATGAGGCGGGCCGCGACGTCGCGGACGCACACCAGCTCGTTGACGGCCGTGCGCTCGAAGTGCACGATGCTGCCGCGCTGGCGCACCTCGACGCACGTGTGCGCCCCAGGGCACGCGGCCTGGAGCGCGAGCGAGATCAGGATGGTGCGGGCGTCGGCGCTCCGCTCGTCCGTCGGCGCGTCGTCGGCCGCGAGCACCACCACGCTATGGGCCGCCGCCACGTCGGCCTCCTCGAGCACCTCGCGCTGCACTGGGTCCCCCACGACCGCCCACACCCCGCGGTACGCCTCGCGGTCCGTCGCCTCGATCTCGTGCGCACGAGGGTCCACGATCACGATGGCACGACGACGCTCGGGCGCGAACTGCTCCGAGTGGATCTCCCGCACCAGCGCGTCCCCCTTCCCGCTCCACCCGCACACCACCACGTGCCCCTCCAGGCGGCTCTGCCGAGGCTTGCGCCGCACCCGCGCCGCCAGGCCCACGCTCTCGACGACCGCGGCCAGGATGCTCGTGCCCAGCAGGCCCAGCATCCCCAGCCCCGACAGCATCACCATCACGGCCGCCACCTTGCCGATGAACGTCTCGGGCTCGAACTCGATCCCGCTCACCAGGTAGACCGTGCCCGACCACAGGCAGCTCCAGAAGTCCGCGAACCGCTCGCCGGGCGCCGCGCGCGGCCCCTCGGCACTCCACAGCACCACCGCCGCCAGCAGCCACAGAGCCACCAGCCCGGCGAAGTACACGCCCACCCGGCGCAGGCGGTACACCTCGACCGCCCACGCCAGACGCGCACGGAACTCCCGGAAGCGACGCTGCACAGAGGCTCTCGCTAACCTACCGCGGCCTGCGGCCGCGGCCACAGGGGAAAACTCGGGCTGGGCACACTAGAAAACAAAGCCAACCCCGTTGGTTTTGTTCGGCGCTCCCGGAAGGCCGCGGTGATACCATTCGCCAGCCAAGAGGAAGACCTATGGGATCGACCGCGAGGCCGCTCGTTCCCATAGGGTGTGCCCAGCCCGAGTTTTCCCCGCCCTCGCATGCGCGCACGCCCCGCGCGTGTGGGGCTGGAAGGCTCCGACAGGAACGGCCGCCGCGGCCCCCACGGCGGGTCAGCCCGAGCGCCGGGCCACCAGGCCCTCGATGTGGTCCAGCGCCACCACACGCATGCCCCGGGGCACCTCGCCGATGCTCCACACCGGCTGCCCCGCATCCGTCGAGCCCACGATCCGGCACAGGTAGTACCGGCAGTCCGGGCCCCGCACCAGGCCCCCTTGAGCCCCCTCGCTCGCCTCGATGCCGAGCGCCAGGTGGCTCGCGCCCCCGTCCGTCCACGTCAGCAGCGCGCTGCGGTGCGTCAGCGCGCGCGCGAGCGCCGCCGCCAGCACCAGCACGCCCACCGGGCTCGGGCTCGCACCGGCCGCGATCACCTCGACGGGGTAGGGGCACGCCACCTCCCGACCCTCCGGCACCGCACACGACGCCGACTCGCAGCGGAACTGGCCGGCGAGCGACGCGATGTGCCACGCCGTGTCGTACGCGCAGCAGCCCTGGGCGCGCTCCCAGTCGTCGAGCTGCCGCGCGAGCTGGTGGATCTCCGCCGTCACCCCGGCCGTCACCCGCTCCCGCAGGTCGTCCACCAGGCAGGGGGGCCCGCTGCGCGCCGCCAGCTCGCGGCAGCGCGCAAGGTTCACCCGCACCACCGCCTCGCGCGGCTCCGACGCGCGGCCCCGACCCGCCGACGGCATCGTGAAGCGCCAGCGCAGCCGACGATCCTCCAGCTCCGACGCGTCCACCGCGGGCGCCGCATCGCCGCCCGCCAGGTCACGAGGACGAGCCGGCAGCGGCAAAGCCACCTGGGCCAGGCACAGCACCGACGCGGCGCCAGCGAACACCAGCAGCGTCGTGGGCACGACCGCGAACCCCGCGAACAGGCAGTACCCGACCGCCAGCGCACCGCCCACGCCCAGCAGCGCCACGTTGAGCGACCGCATTCCCTTCGCACAGACCAGGCGGCGGAAGGCGTCGCGGTGCTCCCGCATCACCCTCGGGCGGTACCGCAGCACGAACCACACGACCGCCACGGCGAGCGCGGACGCCCCAGCCCCCAGCACGAGCGCCCGCAAAGCCGCGGCGAGCCGAGGCCACAGGGGCGTGAACCACAGCGCCGCGTCGATGGCGGCCACTACCGGCACCGCGTACAGCGCGGCCAGCAGCGCGAAGAGCGCCACCAGCAGCGTCTCGCGCGGGCGCGGGTCCCGCGAGCGCTCGGTCGGGTATGGGCTGCGCGCGGACATGATGGGCTACCCTTCAGTCGTCTCCTGCGGGCGCGGCGTGCTCGGGGCCGTGGGCCGCGTCGTAGGCCCGCGTGTTTCGCAGATCGAAGCCCTCGCGCACCTGGACGAGCGTCGCGGAGCCGCTGCCGGCGACCGGCGTCACCTGGCGCACGTCGCGCCGCAGCGCCCTGTCGGCGGCGAAGGCATCGTGCTCGCCCGTGCAGGCGAGGAACAGCGCGAGCGCGCCGTGGTCGTCGCGGATCGTGTCCACGTAGGGCGCGGCGCCGTCGCGCAGCCAACGCACGTGGCGCTGGCGGTCCGCGTCCGTGAGGCCCGCGAACCAGTCCTCCACCGCGGCGAGCTCCGGCTCCTGACGCGCCAGCGCCGCCGCGTACACCTCACCCGCCAGGTCCATCCCCATCAGCTCGCCGAGCGGCTTCTCGGCGAAGGCCGGCGCCACGTGCTGCCGCGCCCAGTCGAGCATCGCCTCGCGCGCACGCTCGAGCACGCGGGCCGCGTAGAAGGCGATGGCCTGCGGCGTGCAGCGGAGGATCTTCACCGGCCGCGGCTCGAACACGGGGCTCGCGCGCAGCCGCTTGCGCGTCGCGCGCAGCTTCCGCGCGTAACGACGCATCGGCGCGGAGTCCGAGTCGATCAGCTCGCGACGCACCCAGCCCACCGCGCGCTCCGCCAACGCACCGCTGATGTCCTCCACCACCCGGTCCCGCGCCGACTCGAACTCCGCTCGGATCTGCCGCAGGCACTCCTCCAGGCAGCCCCGCGCTCGCCAGTCGGGCAGGAAGCCGTAGACGAGCCACGCCAGGAACGGCAGCGCCACCATCCCGGCCACCACCCCCACGCCCCAGCCCCGGTGCGACGAGCGCAGCAGGCCCCACGCGACGGGCGCGCCTGCGTAGAGCAGGAGCAGGGCCAGGAGGTTGAGCCGCGCCACGAGGCCGGCCATGTAGGGGCGGTCGCGCACGGCACGCTCCAGATCGTCCACGGCCTCGTCGAAGCTCACGTCCGCCGGCCCCGCGCCCTCGTCGTCGGCCGGCGCCAGCTTCTGCTCGTCGTGCTGCCGCACGATCGACTGGACCCAGTGGTATGCGTGGGACAGGCCGTTGAGGACGAAGGCCGCGCTCGGCTCGGCAGCCGCCTCGTCGCCGCGCGGCGTGAGCCAGCCGTAGAGCACCTGGCGCAGGCGGCGGGTCATCCAGTCGCGGAGCGCGTCGCACTCGGCCTCGAGGATGCCCAGGGCCTGGCGGCGGCAGCGCTCCAGGAGATCGCAGTGGACCATGGCGTGGATGGAGCGGACCTGGTCGGCCCACAGCTCGCGGTTGCGCATGGTCCTGAGGAAGTGGACGTAGTTGACGAGCTGGCCGACCTGCGCGTCGCGCAGCAGGGCCTTGACCTTGCGCCGGG
>CBFDBL010000469.1:0-5600 GCA_965603035.1 uncultured bacterium | reverse complement strand
GTGGTTGCTCGCGAGCAGCATGGGCGCGTCTCCTCTTGCCAAGAGACTCGGCTCCGAACCGTCGCCAGACGATCGGCGATCGCTCGCTGGTCTGCAAGCGCGTTGACAGGCCGGCCCGGCGCGACCACAATGGGACCCACTCAGGAACCTCGCCTCGGAGGGCATCTGCCATGCGCGCGACGGGTCTGATGGTGGTGGTGCTTGTGCTCGGTCTGGTCGGCAGGGCGGCAGGAGGCGGCGTGCCGCGCCCGCCCGCACACGGCGGGCCGGTGGTGGACAGCCTGCGGTACGCCAGCGACGCGGCGGCCCGCGCCAACTGGGAGCCGATGGCGGGCAGCGCCGGCGTCTCGGTGACGACCTGGGCCGGAGGCCGGGCGCTGCGGATGCCGTGCAACTTCGCGGGCACCCGCCACGACCGCGCGTCGTGGGACCGGAAGGTGAAGCTGGATCTCACGGCGTGCCGCGGCCTGCGGTTCGACCTCTATTGTGCCGAGGTCGCGCCCATCTCGCACTTTAGCCTCTACCTCCACAGCGGCGACGGGTGGTATGCCGCGGGCTTCGGCCGCTCGGCGGCGAAGGGCTGGAGCGAGGTGGTCATCGACAAGACGGCGACGAAGATCGAGGGCTCGCCAGGCGGCTGGGGCCGCGTGGATACCATCCGCATCTCGGCCTGGCGGGGGCGCGACGTCGACACGGAGTTCCACATCGCCAACCTCGCCCTCGAGGGCGCCGACGCGCCCATCGCCATCATCCGCGGCGAGTCGGTCGCCAAGAACGCGCCGGAGGAGGCCAAGTCGGTCGCCGCCTTCGCGAAGGGTATAGCGGAGATGCTCGACCGACTCGGACTCGACTACGCGGTGATCAGCGACCTCGACGTCACGGCCGCGCGCCTCAAGGGCAAGCAGGTGGCCATCCTGCCCCACAATCCCCAGATGCCGGACCAGGTGGCCGACGCCCTCGCGGCGTTCATCGAGCGCGGCGGCAGGCTGCTCGCCTTCTACACCCTGCACGGCCGGCTCGCCGAGCTGCTCGGCGTGGCGGGCGGCGCGCATCTGCGGCAGAGCTATGCGGGCCACTTCGCGTCCATCCGTCCGGTCGGCGACGGGCTTCACGGGATGCCGAAGGTCACGGGGCAGCGGTCGTGGAACATCCGCAAGACGACCGCCGTCGAGGGCACGAGCCGCGTCGCCGCCCTGTGGTTCAGCGACAAGGGCGAATCGACGGGCGAGCCGGCCATCATCGTCTCCGACCGCGGGGTGTTCATGAGCCACGTCCTGCTCGGCGACGACCCCGCGTACAAGCAGCAGATGCTGCTCGCGATGCTCGGCCATCTCGACTCAGGCCTCTGGCAGCGAGCTGTGACGGCGACCCTGGCGCGCGCGGGGCGCTTCGGCCCCTTCGACGGCTTCGAGGATGCTGTGCTGAAGATCCGCGGCCGCGGCCCTGCCGAGCCGCGCGTGATGCAGGCACTCGAACAGGCCCGAAGCTCGCACGCCATGGCCGGCAAGCTATCGAAGGACCGCAGGTTCCCGGAGGCGCTCGCGGCCGCGGCCGAGGCGCAGGAGGCGCTCATCGTTGCCTACTGCCGCGCCCAGAAGCCACTGAAGGGCGAGCACCGCGCGTGGTGGTGCCACAGCGCCTTCGGCGTGGCGGGCATGACATGGGACGAGGCGATCGAGACCCTGGCCGACAACGGCTTCACCGCCATACTGCCCAACATGCTCTGGGGCGGCACGGCCTACTACGAGAGCAGCGTCCTGCCCGTCGCGCCCGAGGTCGCCGAGCGGGGCGACCAGATCGCCGAGTGCGTCGCCGCCTGCCGCAAGCACGGTGTCGAGTGCCACGTGTGGAAGGTCAACTGGAACATGAGCCACCGCGCCCCCCAGGCCTTCGCCGAGCGCATGGGCAAGGAGGGACGCATCCAGGTCGGCTTCGACGGAAAGCCCTATCCCCGCTGGCTCTGCCCCTCCCATCCCGAGAACCAGAAGCTCGAGATCGACTCGATGGTCGAGGTCGCCACGAAGTACGACGTGCACGGCGTCCACTTCGACTACATCCGCTACCCTGGCCCCAGCCACTGTTTCTGCCCCGGCTGCCGCGAGCGCTTCGAGGCCGTGCTCGGCCGCAAGGTGGCGAACTGGCCGGCCGACTGCCGCCACGACCCTGAGGTCGAGCAGCAGTGGCTGGCGTGGCGGCGCGGCCACATCACCAAGGTCGTCGCCGCCGTCGCCGAGCGGGTCCGCAAGGTCAAGCCCAAGGTGAGGATCTCGGCCGCCGTCTTCCGCAACTGGCCGGTGGACCGCGACAAGGTCGGCCAGGACTGGAAGCTGTGGTGCGACCGGGGCTACCTCGATTTCGTCTGCCCGATGGACTACACGCCGAACAACGTGACCTTCGAGCAGATGGTCCGCCGCCAGCTCGAGTGGGCGGGCGACGTGCCGTGCTACCCGGGCATCGGCCTGAGCGTGTGGGGCTCGCCGCGCGACGTGGTGAAGCTCATCGAGCAGGTCCAGATCGCGCGGCAGCTCGGCACCGGCGGCTTCACAGTCTTCAACTACAGCGTGCCCGAGGCCCTCCGCATCGTGCCGCTGTGCGGCGAGGGCATCACGCGGAAGGAGGCGACGCGGTGAGGCGAGCGCCAGGCATCGTCGGGGTCGTGCTGCTGGGCCTGCTGTCTGGGTGCGGCAGGCCGCAGGTCGGCGTGAAGCGGTTCGAGGTGCTGGCCGAGCGGGCAGAGCTGGAGCGGCGCGCGGCGCGCCGGGCTCGGGGGATTCCCCATCTGGCGGCGGCGCTCGACGACGAGAGCCCGCTCGTGCGGCGGCAGGCGGCGCGGCTGCTGCTCGAGATGGGACCACCGGCGAAGGACGCGCTCGTCGCGGCGATGGACAACGACGACCTGCTCGTGCGCAGGACCGCGCTCAAGATGGCCGCGCGCCTGCCCGTCGCCGAGGCGCTGCCGTACCTCGCCAAGGGCATCCGCGACCCGAGCCCCCTCGTGCGTCACGAGGCCGCGAGCCAGCTCAGCACTCTCCAGCCACGCACCGAAGCCGTGGTCGAGCTGCTCAAGGCGGCGAGCGAGGACGACGTCGAGTCCGTCCGCACCATCGCGCAGAAGGCGCTCTGGCCCTTCTACAGGAGGGTCACCTCCATCCGCGACGAGGGCGCCTCGGACCACGACGTCAAGGTGGCCCAGGCGATCCGCCTCCCCAAGGACGGCTGGCGCTTCCAGCTCGACCCCAACCGCGACGGCCACGAGAAGCGATGGTACGAGCCCGACTTCGACGACTCGACGTGGAAGACCATCGCCATCGAGCAGGCCTGGCAGAAGGCGGGCGTCCAGTACATCGGCGTCGCCTGGTACCGCCGCTCGCTCGACCTGCCGCCCGAGCCTGAGCACGTCGCGGTCGAGCTGCGCTTCGACGGCGTGGACGAGTGCGCCTGGGTGTGGGTGAACGGCCGCTACGTCGGCCAGCACGACATCGGCCCCAGCGGATGGAACCAGGCCTTCACCCTCGATGTGACCCAGGAGCTCAAGTGGGGTGAGAGGAACCAGATCACCGTCCGCGCGATGAACACGGCGAACGCCGGCGGGATCTGGAAGCCCGTCCTCATCGAGGTGCTGGAATGAAGAGAAGCCAGCCACAGAGGCACACGGATGAACACGGATGGCAGCGCAGGAGTAAGATAGCCAGCACCTTGACGGCGTGGGCGCTGTGCTGTGTGGTGATGGCCGCGGCGGGGGAGGGGAGGCCGAAGCCGTGGGAGCAGCCGTACCAGGGAGAGGAGGCGACGGGCGAGCAGGTGCTGGCGCTGTGGCAGTTCGATGCGGGCGCGGAGCTGAAGGACGCGTCGGGGAAGGGGCACGCGCTGAAGTTGCGAGGCCAGTCGCGCGTCGTGAAGGATGGCCGGTTCGGCGGGGCTCTCGAGTGCTTTGCCGCGCCCGAAGACAAGCCGGAGGGGGCGCAGGCCGCGAGGCCCGACGCGGCGCTGTCGCCGAAGGGCGCCTTCACCGTCGAGCTGTGGCTCAAGCCCAAGCCCGCGATGGCCGAGGCGCGGGTTGCGTGGCTCGTGGACTGCAAGTACTACAACTACGCGAAGGACCTGCCGCGGGCCAATACCGGCTATGTCTTTCTGCTCCAGAGAAGCGGCAGCAAGTGGCGGCCGACGGTGATGCTCGGGTTCGCCAGGGACTCCGAGAGCTACCAGGCGCGGCCCGTCGCGCTGGCTGCGGGCGCCTGGCACCACCTGGCGTTCACCTACGACGGCGCGGGAACGTGCCGCATTCACCTCGACGGTAAGGACGTCGGCGGCGGGACCAACGCCGGCCGCGGCGACGTCGCGCCGACCGGCTACGCGCTGACCCTCGGCGGCCGCTACGGCAGCACGCACCATGGCACCCGCGCCTTCTTCGACCAGGTGCGGATCACGAAGGGCATCACCATGCGCAGCCTCGCCATCAGCATCGCCACCGCCGACGGCCGCACCGCCTTCCGCCGCATGGAGAAAGCACCGCCTCTCCAGGTCACCCTCACGAACAGGACGGGCCTGACCCTGACCGGCGGCACGGCGCGCATCGCCTTCCACGATGAGCGCGAGGAGGCGCTGCCGCGCCTGGCGCCGGGGGCGGCGCACGCCATCGCCGTGCCCGTGGACACGCGGCTGCGGCCCGACCGCTACGAGCTCCGGGTCGTCGCTGCGGCGCAAGCCGAGGGCAGGACCTTCGAGGCCGAGGAGAGCCAGGCCGTCGTCATCGTCCCGAGGCCGCTGCCGCATCGGATGCCCGTCGTCATGTGGGGCGGCGGCGACCTCGAGACCCTCAAGGACATCGGCTTCACCCACCACCTCGTCCACCTCGCCGACTACCCGAGGGTGTGGGAGGCCGGCCGCCCGCTCGAGCCGGCCGAGGTGAGCGCGCTCGACACCCGCCGCGAGATGCTCAACACCCTGCTCGCCGAGGGCATCGGCGCCGCACTCACCGTGTCACCCGGCCGCTTCGCCGCGAAGCAGGAGGGCTTCCAACGGGTGGACCGCCAGGGGAAGCCCTACGGCGCCGCCGACGTGTGCGCCCTGCATCCGCGCGTCCAGAAGTTCGGCTACGACGTCGGCGCCACCGTCGCGAACGCCTTCGGCCACTTCCCCGCGCTCGAGGCCGCGCTCATCCACTCCGAGGTCCGCGGCCACACCAACGTCTGCTGGCACGAGCACGACAGGGAGGCCTTCCAGAAGTTCGCCGGCTACGCCGTCCCGAGGCTCGTCAGCTCGAAGTCCATCGGCCACTACAGCGGCATCAGCGGCTTCCCGCCCAACCGCATCCTCCCCGACGACGACCCCATCCTGACCTTCTACCGCTGGTTCTGGGAGCGGGGCGACGGCTGGAACCCGCTGCACAGCCAGGTGAGCCGGGGCCGGAAATCCACGGGCCGCGACGACCTGTGGACGTGGTACGACCCGGCGGTCCGGGTGCCCAGCAGGTGGGGCAGCGGCGGCGCGGTGGACGTCGTGTCGCAGTGGACCTATTGCTACCCCGACCCCATCAAGATCGGGCAGGCGACCGACGAGCTGTTCGCCATGGCCGCGGGCCGGCCCGGCCAGCGGGTGAT
>CBFDBL010000468.1:0-5606 GCA_965603035.1 uncultured bacterium | reverse complement strand
AACACCGTGGCACGGGCATCCTGCCCGTGGTCCACAGGCTGGAAGCCTGTGCCACCGGTCTGTGTGGGACGCCGTTTCTGCGAGGATCCGCCATCTCGGAGTCGTTTAAGTGTGAGATGGAGCCTCCTCCCCGCGCAGGCGGGCATCACGGTGCGGATGACCTGCCGACGTCTGCGCAGGCCGGGATTCCGCACTCGCCGCAAGCGGCGTCAGAGCTCGCGCGCGAATCGAAGAAGAGGCAAGACCGATCAGGACCGGAAGCCTGTGACAGAACAGCCTCGGCAATTCCGACTTGAATTGCGCGCCGAGAACAAGAACAGTCCACAGGCTGGAAGCCTGTGCCACCGGTCTGGGTGGGAGAGTTCCTGTGCGAGCATCCGCCATCTCGGAGTCGTTTAAGTGTGAGATCGAGCTTCCTCCCCGCGCAGGCGGGCATTGGGCTGCCGATCCTCGCAGAAGCAATACCCGGGGCCTGCTGTGCAACTGCATCGACTACCGTGGCACGGGCATCCTGCCCGTGGTCCACAGGCTGGAAGCCTGTGCCACCGGTCTGGGTAAAGCCTGTGCCACCGGCCTGGGTAGGGCCTGTGCCAGCGGTCTGGGGAGGAGAGCTCTTGTGGGAGCATCGGGGATCCGCTGATGGCTCTGCGCCGACTGCCCGCTTGCCCCATGTCGGCTGGCCCTGGCCGCGGATGGGGGCGAGCCGGGAAGCTGCCTGCGAATCCGGCCCGCGCCGCCGGCGGTGGGGGCGCTTGACACGGAGGCGGGGTTGCGCCAGTATCTGGGGCGTTGTGGCTTGCGCGGAGGACGCGGGCCACCGGGCGGCAGGGACGTGGATCGCCTGGGGGGAAGAGCCGTGATCGACCAGTGCCCGCGGTGCAGGGCCGAGAGCTTCGACGCCATCGAGTTGTTGGGCGTGCAGTTGGAGCGGTGCCGGGGCTGCCGCGGCATCTGGTTCGACCCTGGTGAGTTCGAGAAGGTCGTCGAGTCGAGCCGTTCGGCCGGTGCGGAGGTCGAGGCGGCGGACGCGGGCGGGTCGGTGGGGCGCGAGTCGTACCTGCCGTTGCGCGTGCGGTGCCCCGGGTGTGGTCGGGCGCTGCTGGGCGAGGGGCCGGTCCGCTTCGAGTTCATCCAGCACTTCGTCATGACCGATCGCTGCCCCGGGTGTCAGGGCGTGTGGCTCGACGGCTCGGAGCTCGCTCTCATCTCGCGCTACATCCGCAGCGAGGACGCCGCCATCGCCCGCGCCGCCGCCGGCCAGGAGGGCGCGGCCGCCCCTGACCCGGTGCGCGGGGCGTCGCCCACCGACCCCATCCCGCGCCGCCGTTTCTGGCGCGCGCTCATCGGCCTCGACGCCAGCTAGCCCCCCACGGCAGAACGGTGACCAGGCCACTGGGAGCGCGGTGGCCTGCCGCCCGCCTCCGCGCTCGTCCCCGTGCTCCGACGCGGGGACCGCCGCTCCTGCGGCACGAGGAGCCAGCAGGGCCTGTCGCGTGTCGTCGCAAGCGGGACGCTTACGCTACGCGGAGCCGCGGAGCGGCGGGGAAGGCGTCCCCCCGCGGAGCGGAGGGACGAGGGGAACGGGGTGGCCGCAAGCGGGAGGCTTACGCTACGCGGAGCCGCGAGGCGCAGGCCGTGGGAGCCGGGACGGGGGGTGCGGGCGTGGAAAAACGGTGGGTAGGTGGTGCACCACGCGTTGGGGCGCCGCCGTGCGGCGGACGCAAGGTATTGTATCTTAAGGACTTATGTGTGGAAACGCGGCGGTTTTTCCCTTGACAGGTGGGCTCGGGGCCGGTAGCATTCGCATCGTGGCTAGAGGGATTTGTTAGCATCCGACAACGCAAGCGGGCGTGTGGCTCCTACCTGGAGGAGGGGGCGCGCCCGGGGAGTGGCGCCATGGCGACGCGTCGAGCGCATTGCCCGCGTTGCGGACTCCGCCTGGAGTTCCGGGCGCTGGCGGGCGAGCGGGTCGTGTGCGGCAACTGCGGTGCGCGGCTGCGGGTGGTGGGGCGGACGGGTCGCACGAGCGGGGACAACCCGCTGGTGGGCCGTCGTCTGGGCGACTACGAGATCGTGGAGCTGCTGGGCCGCGGCGGGATGGGGTGGGTGTACAAGGCTCGGGAGGCGTCGCGGGCGGGGTACGTGGCGCTGAAGCTGCTGCCGCGCGCGGCGGACTCCGAGTCGGTGGCTCGCCTGGCCCGCGAGGCGCGGACGGCGTCGGCGGTGCGGGATCCGCATATCATCGAGGTCTATGGCTCGGGGCACGTGTGTGGGCTGCCGTTCGTGGCGATGGAGTTTGTGGAGGGGGGGAGCCTGGCGGAGGTGGTGGCTCGGGAGGGGTATGTGGACGCGTCTCGAGCGGTGGGCTTGATGCGGCAGTTGGCGCAGGCGCTGGCGAAGGCCCACGCGGTGGGCCTGGTGCACCGGGATATCAAGCCGTCGAACATCCTGCTGACGGCTGGCGGGGATGCGAAGCTTGCGGACTTCGGGCTGGCGAAGCGGCCCGTGCGTGGGGCTCGCGCGGCTCGTCGCGCGCCGGCGATGGGCACGGCGTGCTACATGAGCCCCGAGGCCGCGCTCGGGCGGCCCATCGATGCGCGGTCCGACCTCTACTCGCTGGGGGCGACCTTCTACCACGCGCTGGCCGGGCGGCCGCCGTTCCGGGGCAACAGCGACACGGCGGTGCTGGCCGAGCAGGTCTCGGGCGAGCCGCTGAGCCTGGGCGAGGCGCGGCCCGACTTGCCGCGGGAGCTGCGCTGGGTGGTGCACCGCCTGCTGCGCAAGAGCCCGTCGGAGCGGTTCCAGTCGGCGGGCGAGCTGCTCGGGGCGCTCGACGTGGTCGCCGAGGGGCTCGACGCGCCCCGCCTCGAGGACACCGAGGTGATGGCGTGGAGCCCCTCGCCGTTCGACACGCCGCCCACGAGGCGCAAGCGCCGCGCGGCGTGGGTCGCGGGCGCGGGACTCGCCGTGCTGCTCGCCGCCGCGCTCGTGCTCGCCGCCAGGGCCCACAAGGCCGAGGGCGCCGCCGAGCCACCGCCGCGAGTCTCCCAATCCATCCGGTAGCAGCCCGCGGCGCCCGCACTTGACGCGCCGAGCCTTCCGCGCTATCACTGCACCTGTCGTGGCGGCACGCGGTGTCCCGACCCTCGAGCACATGGAGGCGGAGCGATGAATCGCAGAGACGCAGTGAAGGTGGCGGGCCTGGGCGCGGCCGCGGCCCTCGGCGCGGCGGCGAAGGCGGGCGCGGCCGAGGCCGCGAAGCCGGGCAAGTTCAAGATGAAGTACGGCCCCCACTTCAACATGTTCCGCCACAGCGCCGGCAAGGACCCCATCGACCAGCTCAAGTTCGCCGCCGACCAGGGCTTCCACGCCTGGGAGGACAACGGCATGTCGCGGAAGCCGCCCGAGCTCCAGACGAAGATCGGCCAGGAGATGACGCGGCTGGGCATGACCATGGGCGTCTTCGTCACCGGCCTGGGCAGCCTCGTCCAGCCGCCGGCGAAGCTGAAGGACGGGATCGTCAAGAGCGCCAAGGCCGCCATCGAGGTCGCCAAGCGGGTGAACGCCACGTGGACCACCGTGGTGCCCGGCGGTGTGAACCAGCGGCTCGAGTGGGACTACATGACGGCGAACGTGATCGAGAACCTGAAGGTCGCGGCGGGGGTGCTCGAGCCGGCCGGCCTCGTCATGGTGCTCGAGCCGCTCAACTGGTGGGCGAACCACCCTGGGCTGTTCCTGCGCAAGGTGCCGCAGGCCTACGCGATCTGCAAGGGGGTGGGCAGCCCGTCGTGCAAGATCCTCGACGACCTGTACCACGCGCAGATCCAGGAGGGGAACCTGATTCCCAACATGGAGAAGTGCTGGAGCGAGATCGCCTACATCCAGGTCGGCGACAACCCGGGCCGCAAGGAGCCGACGACCGGCGAGATCAACTACCGCAACATCTTCAAGTGGCTCCACGACAAGGGCTACCAGGGCGTCATCGGCATGGAGCACGGCAACTCGAAGCCCGGCCCCGAGGGCGAGCAGGCCGTCATCGCCGCCTACCGCTGGTGCGACGCTTTCTAGAGATTGGCCAACTTGCTGAGGTGCGCCGATGCTATCCGAGCATCGTGCCATGAATCTGAGCGTGGCCACTACCTTCACGGTCTGCGGGAACGTGCCCGAGCACATGAAGGCGCGCTTGGCAGACGCGATCATGGCTGTGCCTTGCTCATGCTTCTTCGGCCCGGCCGGTGCGCCCATCAAGACTGAAGTCTCGGCGCTCGACAGATGCATCGCCGAGGGCCTCGCGAAGGCTGGCTGGCGCGTGCAGACTGATTACCGCCCGTTCGCGGACGTGCGGTTCAATGTCGATCTCGCGGTGCCCGACGAGGGGCTGCTGGTGGAGATTGAGAAAGGCAAACAGCCCAGACTGGAACTGGATGTGCTCAAGATCGCCAGTGCGTGTAGCCAGATGCCTGACCGCTGGAGGTACGGGGCACTGATCGTCCCGGCCACGTACATCCGGCTGCCGCTCGCTGGCCGGCAGTCGCCGACGCAGTATCTGTTGCGACTGGCCGCTCTCGTCGGCCCCGTCCTCGAGAAGAACTCGGTGATGGGCTTCTACGTTGTCGGATATGTAGACCCCCGCGACCGCGGCGCCTGAGCCACAGTCGCGCAGAGGCTTGCAGGTGCGTCTGCTGCACCGTACAATGAGCCGGAGAGCCGAGTTGGCCGCGGACACGCGTTGCAGGCAGCAGGCGGGGGAACGAGTGCCGTACGAGATAGCCTTCACCCGGGATGCGTTCCTCGACCTCAAACACCTGGGTAAGCACGAGCAGCAGAGGATCATCGAGGCCATCGAGGCCCAGCTTCCCGCGGAGCCACTCAGCGAGACGCGCAACCGCAAGCCGTTGCGGCCCAATGACCTCTCGGCGTGGGAACTGCGCGTGGGCCGATACCGCGTGTTCTACGATGTCTCGGCCGAGGCCGGGATCGTGACTGTGAAAGCGATCGGATGGAAGCAGCACAACCGCCTGTTCATCCGAGGCAGGGAGTTCCAGCTATGAAGACCCTCGATCTGACCGACGGCGGCGGCACCCTGCGCGAGGTGCTCGACCTCGCGGGCGAGGAAAACCTCATCCTTACCACCCCCGACGGCCGACGCTATGTCATCGCGGAGATCGACGACTTCGACAGCGAGGTGCGCCTCGTTCGCGACCACCGTGAGTTGATGGCGCTCCTCGACCAACGCTCGGAGTGGGCGGACACGATCGGCCTCGAGCAGGTCAAGCGCGAGCTCAACCTGACCTGACCCCGTCCGCTTCTGTCCCTTTCGTGCCACAGCAGGGTGGAGCGCGATGCCAGAGAAGCTTGGGCGGAGAAGCGGTCGCCTGCCCCGTAGCCTGAGCCGGCGCGGCTTCCTGCGCCTCGTGGGGGCCACGGCCGTCGCGGCGCCGGCGCTGTGCGACGGCGCTCGCGCGCCGAGGCCCAGGCCGCCGAACATCGTGGTGATCCTCACCGACGATCAGGGCTATGCCGACATCAGCTTCAACCCGCGCCATCCCAAGGAGGTGGCGACGCCGCACATGGACGCGCTGGCGCGCGAGGGCGTCTTCTTCACC
>CBFDBL010000467.1:0-5610 GCA_965603035.1 uncultured bacterium | reverse complement strand
CGGTGATCCCGATGTGCCGCAGGCAGCTCTCGACGTTGACCACGAAGTTGCGGTGGCTGAGCATCACACCCTTCGGCAGGCCGGTGGTGCCCGAGGTGTAGAGCAGCGTGGCGAGGTCGTCGTCGCCGGCCTCGGGCACGAGGGGCGCCTGGGGCGGCGCGGTGGCGTCCTCGACGTAGAGCGGCGTCGTGCCGAGCGCGTCGACCAGCCGCGCGAAGTGGCGCGTGGCGACCAGCGTGTCGAAGGCCGCGTCGTGGGCCATGAAGGCGATCGTCTTCGCGTCGAGCAGGAAGTTGAGCGGCACGGGCACCCTGCCGGCGAACAGGATGCCGAAGTAGGCGACGGGGAAGGCGGCGGCGGTGGGCGCCACGAGGCCGACGTGCTCGCGGTCGGTCGCCTGGCGCACCTGCTCGGCGACGGCCTGTGCGGCGCCGAGGAGCTGGCCGTAGGTGGCGCTGCCCGTCTCGTCGAAGACGGCCGGCTTGTCGGCGAGGCGGCGGGCCGTCTCGGCGAACCGGCTCGCGACGTTCAGCGTCATTGCCTTCCCTCCACAGGGTGCGCCTGGACGCGCTGGGGCCGGGCCAGCGCCAGGAGGATGATACCGACGGCGAGCGGCGCGAGCAAGCTGAGCAGCGCGACGCGGAAGCCGGACCAGTCGGCCATCGCGGCGAACAGGGTGCAGCCGAAGACCGAGAGCTTGACGGTGACCCCGTAGAGGCCGAAGAACTCGCCTATCTTCTCCGGCGGCGCGACCTCGAGCAGCCACTTGCGGCCAGCCGTCCAGGTGCCCGCCAGCCCGCTGCTGCCGAACAGCAGGATGACGGGGAAGAGCACCCACGGGCTGCGCACCGTGCTCGCGACGACGATGCACAGCAGGAGGCTGCCCGCCGACGCCAGCATCGTGGGCTTCGGGCCCACGCGGTCGGTCAGCCAGCCGATGCCCAAGGCCAGCGGGAAGGCCGTGATGCTCATCCCCAGCAGCGCCGCCATCGACGCGTCGCCCGAGAAGCCCGACCCCTCCTCGAGGTAGCGACGCGTCCACATGATCAGCGTGTTCACCACGTCCACGCACAGGAAGTTGCCGAGGAAGAACAGCAGCACCGGCGGCCTGCGCCACAGCGAGCGCAAGGTCCCGCCAAGCTCCCGGAAGCTGCCGGCGATCAGGCGGAGGCGCACCCCAACCTGCTGGCAAGGCTGCGGCGGACGGACGAACAGGAACACGGGGAGCGCACTGACGAAGAACGCGACCCCGGCGATGAGGAACGCCACGCGGATGGCCCCCGCCTGCTTCACCGCGACCCAGGCGAGCGGCAGCGCCACCGCCACGCCCAGGTACCCGAGGCCGACGCCGAAGCCCGAGGTGAAGCCCTGTCGCTTCGGCGACGCGACGGCGGGCAGCAGCGAGTTGTAGAACACCAGCGAGGCCTGGTACGCCAGGTTCGCGATCCCGAAGAGCAGCAGGACGAGCAGCAGGACGTGACGGGGCGCCAGGGCGCCTTTGCCGTCGTAGCGCGCATCGTTGGCTGCCAGGCCGATGCCGACGCTCGCCACGCAGCAGACGATCGTGAACCACCACAGGTACCGCTTGCCCCGTCCCGTGCGGTCGGCCAGGGCGCCTGCCGCGGGCACGAGCAGCCCCGCCAGGACCATCGACAGGGTCTGCGCCAGGCCCGTGTAGAGATCGCGGCCCGCCAGCTTGTTGACGAAGTGTGGGAAGAAGGCCGTGACCACGATCGCCGAGTAGATCGTGTTGGCGAAGTCGTACATCGCCCACGAGAGGATGGGCAGGGGGCGGTCGAGGGCGGTGGGCTGGTCGTTGGCCATGGGCGAGCTGGGCGGCCTCCCCGTCACTCGAGGGTGACGAAGCCCTCGCGGAAGTCCACAACGAGGCGCCGCCCGCGGAGGAAGTCGAGACCGAGCACGCCGTCGGCCCCCGTCCCGGGCGGGAGCTCATGGCACACGACGGGGAAGTCGGTGCGGCGACGGCCGAGGGCCTCGATCCGCTCTACGCGGAACCGCGGAGCATAGACGGTGCCGCTCGCCGTGATCAACTGGACGCGCTCGGGCCCGCTCGGAGGGTCGTAGCCGGCAAACAGCAAGTGCTCAGGGCTCAGCACAGTAGCGGCGGCACCGGTGTCGAGAACGGGCCGAGCACTGACGCGTCCTCCGGGCCCCCACACATGGGCAGAGACGATGATGAGGCCCTGATCTCGGTCGAACGCCCATCTCACAGGATGATCACCGTGTCTTTGGGGATCTTGGCGAAGCAGAGCGTGGCGACGTGCTTGGCCTCGACCGCGCGCATCGCGCCGTAGACCTCGTCGCGCTCCGTGCTGTGACAAAGCACCTCGCCGCGGACGACCTCGTTCATGTCGTCGAGCTCGGGATCGCCGACGAGGACCCACTCGCCGTCGAAGCGCTTCTCCATCTCCTCGCGGGTCAGGATGTCGCCCATGGTCATACCTCCTGCCTTGCGTTCGCTCTGCGCCCAGTCTATCCCATCCGATCCGTGGTATCAAGCGTCTTTGGGCCAGCGACGCGAAACGCTCGCTCACCGCGGCAGGCGGCCGCTGTGGCCGCTGAGGAGTCGATCGGCCGCGGCCAGGACCCTGTCAGCGGTGATGCG
The DNA here is from genome assembly GCA_965603035.1 of uncultured bacterium. Lineage (GTDB taxonomy): Bacteria > Planctomycetota > PUPC01 > DSUN01 > DSUN01 > CAZDNN01. The sequence continues at coordinate 2,984 of CBFDBL010000467.1, read as the reverse complement.
GGTCATGCAGCGGTGGTCGGTGGTGCAGACCTTCTTCTGGCAGGGGCCGCAATCGACGTCCACGCGGACGATGGTCTGGCGCTCGAGGTTGACGTCGGTGTAGCGGGGGCTGGTGGAGCCCATGATGCAGACGACGGGCACGGCGAAGGCGACGGCGAAGTGGCGGGCGCCGGTGTCGTTGGTGATGAGCAGCGCGCAGCGCGCGACCAGCGGCTTGAGGGTGTCGAGGGTCAGCTCGCCGGGCCGGGTGAGGATCGGGTCGTGGGTCATCTGCTCGGCGACGGTCTCGAGGATCGGGCGCTCGCTGGGCGAGCCGAAGAGGATGACGCGGTAGTTGGTGCGCTCGGCCAGGGCGTCGGCCACCGTGGCGAAGCGCTCGGGCAGCCAGAGCTTCGACGAGCCGAAGGCGCCGCCCGGGTTGATGCCGATGAGCACCGTGTCGGCGTCCACGCCCTGCCGCTCGAGGGCGGCGTCGCCGCGTCGCTGGCAGTCGTCGGAGATGAAGAGCTCCTCGCGCCGCGACAGGTCCTGGCAGCCGAGGTGCTGGCAGAGCTTGAGGTAGTAGTCGACCATGTTGGAGGGCAGGAAGCGGCCGCGGTCGTCGCGCGGCGGCGCGATGGGGTCGGTGAGCAGCACGCCACGGCGTCGGCGGTCGTAGCCGATGCGTCGGCGGGCGCGCCCGAGGAAGGCCTCGAGCGCCGAGCGGACCGAGTTGGGCAGGACGACCGCCAGGTCGAAGCGCTCGGCGCGGAGCTGCCTTGCCAGCCGCAGGGTCGGCCCGACGCCATTGCCCTCCGTCTCGATCGTCTCGTCGAACCACGGGCAGCCGTTGAGGATGGGACGCACGTAGGGCTTCAGCACCACTGCGAGATGCGCCTTGGGGAAATGCTCGCGCAGCGCGCGGAAGGCCGGCGTCGCCATCACCACGTCGCCCACCCAGTTCGGCGCGCGCACCACGATGCGTTGCGGCTCATCGGTCACTGCATCGCTCCGCACAGGCTGGAAGCCTGTGCCACGGGGTGGTCTCGTGTCCTCTGCCCCCCGAACTGTGGCACAGGCATCTTGCCTGTGATTGGTGTCACCTTGTCTCCCACAGGCTGGAAGCCTGTGGCACGGGGTGTTGTCGTGTCCTCTGCCCCCCCGAACTGTGGCACAGGCATCTTGCCTGTGACGGTTAGCGCCAATCGCTGACGTAGAGGAAAGGATAGTCCTCCGCAGAGTCCGCGAGTCCTGCAGCGACAGCGTTGTTGACGATGTAGCGGAGCTTCCGCTGGAACTCGGTCTCCGTGCGAATGGCCCGGTCGTGTCTCTCATCTTGCCAGAAACTGCCCGTCCTGCCAAGGAGCTTGTTGATCTGGTTGGCGGTGTAGCTCTTGATGCTGTGGAGGATGCTCGTGAGACTGTGGCAGCCCGGTGCGTCGAGGCGGGGCATCGGGGTCAACAGGAGGTGGACGTGGTCGGGCATGACCGTGCAGGCGTGCAGCTCGTAGCGCTTGGCGTCCCAGAAAAGGCAGGCCGCGATCACGATGCACCGCGCTGCGTGCGGCATCTCACCGTGTCTGACGCGGAAGGTGAGGAAGTAGGTGCTGCCGGGCTCTTCCTGGTGGGGCAGGTTCCTTCGGGGCTCGCGGAACTCGTCGATGGGCTTGTAGCTCTCACTGCCCTTCCTGTTCACTGCGCCCCCCTCTGCACCGTGGCACAGGCATCTTGCCTGTGTGGGGGAGGGTCCCGCCCGATGGCCTTTCTCCGCACAGGCTGGAAGCCTGTGCCACGGGGTTCTCGTATGGTCTGTCATCCTCCAGGATCGTGGCACAGGCATCTTGCCTGTGTGGGGGAGGGTCCCGCCCGATGGCCTTTCTCCGCACAGGCTGGAAGCCTGTGCCACGGGGGTATGGCTTACCTGCCGCCGTGGCAGAGCAGCCTCTCGACGAGCAGGCAGAGGGTGTGGCCGGCGGCGGCGTGGCATTCCTGGACGGTGGGGGTGTCGGCGCTGGGCGCGGCGATGAGCACGTCGCAGACGCCGGCCATCTGGCCGCCGCCTTCGCCCGTCAGGCCGATGACCGTCATCCCGGCGGTCCTCGCGGCCTCGATGGCGCGCAGGATGTTCGTCGAGTTGCCGCTGGTCGAGTAGGCCATCAGCACGTCGCCCTGGGCGCCGAGGCCGACGACCTGGCGGGCGAAGACCTCGTCGAAGCCGTAGTCGTTGGCGATGGACGTCAGCACCGAGCTGTCGGTGGTGAGCGCGACGGCGCGGAAGGCGGGCCGCTCGAGCTTGAAGCGGCCTACCAGCTCGCCCGCGATGTGCTGCGCGTCGGCCGCGCTACCGCCGTTCCCGCACAGCAGCACCTTGCCGCCGCGCTCGAGGCACTCGGCGACGAGCCGGGCCGCCTGGGCGACCGGCTCGGCGGCGTGCTGGGCGAAGCGCGCCTGGACGTGGGCGCTGGCGGCCATGGCGTCGCGGGCCGCGGCGACGAGGGCCATGCCTTCGGGTCTCGGGCTCATCGCTTGCCCTTTCGATGGGAGCGGACGACCTTCTCGACGATGCCGCTGGTCGAGTGGAAGTCGGTCTTGGGCGCCTGCTCGATGCGGCCGCCGTACTCCTCGACGATCTCCCAGCCGACCACCTCCGTCTTGTCCTTGTAGTCGCCGCCCTTGACCAGCACGTCGGGCCGCAGCAGGCGCAGGAGCGGCCGCGGGGTGTCCTCGCCGAAGACGACGACGTAGTCCACGTAGTGGAGGGCGGAGAGCAGCTCGACGCGCTCGGCCTCGGTGAGGATGGGCCGCGCCGGCCCCTTGAGGCGTCGGATGGAGGCGTCGGAGTTGGTGGCGACGATCAGGTAGTCCCCAAGGTTCCTGGCGTAGCGTAGCAGGGCGACGTGGTTGGCGTTGAGCAGATCGAAGCAGCCGTTCGTAAACACCACGGTGCGGCCCTTGCCCTGGAGTTCACGGACGATGCTAGCCAGCTCGTCTCTGGACCGCAGCTT
>CBFDBL010000466.1:0-5615 GCA_965603035.1 uncultured bacterium | reverse complement strand
GCCCTTCGGGCTGGTCTGAGGGCATCGTGAGGGTCGAAGACGATGGCGAAAGCCCGATGTCCACGCCATTCGTACCTGTCCCCTTTTCTGGCAGGGTCGAGCCGCCGGCGAATGGACGTGCGCGGTTGCCTGCGTGCGACGGGCTGCTAGGTCCGTGGAGGGCGGCCAGGGGGATGGAAGGTGGGTTCGAGGCCGAGCCGCTTCGCCGTGCGCCGCTGCCAGCCGGGCGCGCCGAAGGGACGACCGCGGCGAACGCTGATGCGTATGGCTTCCAGCTCCGCCTCCGTCTGAGGGCGGTTCAGGCGCCGCGCCCAGTCTGCCGGGAAGGGCCCAGGCCACGCGGCGAGCCATGCCTTCTGTTCGTGCGTGCCGCTGAGCCGGCGCCAGAGGCTCGACCAGCGCCACTGCTGGGCGCGTCGGACCAGACGGGCCCTGCACGCACTGGCCTCGACGTAGCGCGCTACGGCCAGGAACGGCGCGCGAGGCTGTACGGGGAACGATCTGTAGCGGCCGCGATAGAGATGCCCCGAGCCGCTCAGCCGCCGGTGTTCCTGCCAACGGCGCACGTGGGTGAGGGTCAGGCGCTGCATGAACCTCGCCACGTCGCCGTCGCGCTGCGGCCACAGCACCAGGTGCCAGTGCTCCGGCATCACGCAATACGCGCACACCCGCATCGGGACGAGCTCGACGGTCTCCGCCAGCACGCGCTCGAACGCCGCGTAGTCCGCATCCTTCTCGAACAGCCGCAGGGTCCCCACCGCGCGGTTGAGCACGTGGAACACCATGCCGCCGGGTGTGATCCTGGCTCCTCGAGGCATGCCCTCACGCTACCGCGCGACGGCCCCGTTGTCAAGTAATTGTACCTGTCCCCTTTTCTCGGCGCGGTGGGCCTGCTGTCAGGGAGCTGCTCCTGTCCCTCTCTCCGAGCGGTGGCCATGCTGTCAGGAAACTGTACCTGTCCCCTTTTCTGGGTCGTCTGGTCGGCGCCGGGGCGAGCGGGCCTGGGGCGGTCAGCAGGGGAAGACGCGGATGGCCTTGGCGGGCGCGGTCATGCAGACGAGCTGGCAGGCGCCGCAGCCGTTGCAGCGGTCGGGGTCGATGGTGATGGCGGAGGTGTAGTCGTCGTCGTTGAACTCGATCTCGATGGCCTGGAAGGGACAGGCCCCGGCACAGGCGCCACACTCGATGCTCTGGGAGAGGAAGCAGGCGAGCATGTCGATCCTGGCGATGCCGATGAGGGCCCTTTCCTTCTCGCGGAGGGTGAGACGGGCGATGGCGCCGCTGGGGCAGACCTGCGTGCAGCGATGGCAGTCGGGCTGGCAGTAGGCGAACTCGAAGGTGACGAGCGGGGTGAGGAGTCCCGCGGTGCCGTGGCGACCGAGGTCGGGCTGGAGGATCTTCTCGGGGCAGGCGCGAATGCAGTTGCCGCAGCGAATGCACAGTCCGGTGAACCTGTGCTCGGCGACGGCGCCGGGTGGCCGCAGGGGCTTGGTGGCTCCGTGCCCCCAGCGCGAGGTGGCGGCGGCGCCGCCGACGCCGGCGGCCATGGCGAGCACGGTGCGCCGAGGGAGCGGGCTGCGGCGCCGGTGGGCTGGAAGATGGGGTGCGTCCTCGCCGCGCGGCTGGCGGAGGCGGTGGAGCAGGCGGCGCAGGAGCGCCAGGAGGTCCTGCGTGGCGCCGAGCGGGCACAGGCGCCGGCACCAGGCGAAGGGCCAGAGCAGGTTGAGCAGCAGGACCAGCGGCAGGCCGATGCCGACGACGAGGCCCGACGAGGTCAGCGGCTGCCGCCAGCCTGTGAAGAAGCCGTTGAGGAGCGCCAGCGGGTCGAGCCACAGCAGCAGCGGGTAGCCGACGAGCGCGCCGGCCAGCGTGAGCAGCACGGCCCACTGGCCGAGGGGCGGCACCCTGGCGAGGCGGGGCCGGGCCTTGGGGCGCAGGCGCCCTGCCTGCTCGAGGAGCAGGCCCACGGGGCACGCGAAGCGGCAGAACCACCTGGGGCGCCACAGCACGAGGGCGGCGACGAGCAGGCCCGCCGGCGTGGCGACGGTCGCGGTCCGACCTGCGATGAGCGCGCCGATGGCGACGTAGGGGCTGAGCGCGGGCAGGGCCATGGCCGTCCATGCCCACGGCAGCACGCCGAGCGCGCACACGACGCCGATGGCCAACACGCACGAGCGCGCGGCGAGCCGCAGGAGGCGCCGGTGTCTGCTCTCGAGCCGTTTCAGCTCCAACGTCCGCCCTCGCTATCCCAGGTACGCGCCCTGCTGCTTGAGGATCTGCTGGACCTTGGCGACCGCGACGTGCCTGGCCCGACAGCCGTCCTGCGCGGCCACGGCGGCCGCGACGCCGGCGGCGTGGCCCGTGACGAAGCACGGCGGGATCACCCGCAGCACGTCGGCCATCCGCGCCTCGCCCGAGATGCAGCGGCCGGCGGCGAGCACGTTGTCCACCCGCTTCGGCACGAGCGCCCCGTAGGGGATCTGCCAGGCCGGGTGCCGCGCGTTCCACATCCCGCCCACGCCCACGACGTCGCCGAAGGCGCGCGTCGCCTGGAGGTCCTGCCACGTGAGGCGGTGGACGCCGTCGAGCAGGCGCGTGATGCGCACCCCGAGCTGGGGGGCCGTCTCGACGAGGTAGACCTGCTCGTAGCCGGGTGTCTGGCGGAGTCGCTGGACGCTGTTCCAGATATGGCGGCGGTGGTTCATCTCCATGCGGGTCAGCTCGCGGACGTCGAGTCCGTCGACGGCCGGCCCCTGCATGTTCACCCAGTTGACGCCCTTGACGGGGGTGATGCTGCCGAGGCCCTTGGGCTTCTTCTGGCCCTGTGTCTTGGAGCGGTCGACCTTGTCGAGGTTGCCGAGTCGGTGGACGAGGCCTGTGCGGAACTTGAGGTGGCGGAAGGAGGCTCCCGCGGCGGCGTAGACGTCGCCGTCGCCGCTGGCATCGACGGTCTGCGCGGCGAGGATGGCCTGGCGGCCGCTCTTGCTCTCGAAGACGGCGCCCTTGCACACCGTGCCGTCCATGACGGCGTCCACGCCCCAGCAGTGGAGGAACAGGGTGACGCCTGCCTCGCGGAGCATCTCGGCCATCATGAACTTGAGGGCCTCGGCGTCCACGGTCGGGCTGGCGCCGGGGCGATGGTTGACGATGCCGCGGTCGAGCTTCTCGAGCCGCGTGAGCATCTCCTCGCCGATGCCCTTGGTGACCTGCTTGCCGCCGGCCACGTTCATCCCCACCACGATCAGCACGAGGCCGCCGGTCCACAGGCCGCCGAGGTGGCCGTAGCGCTCGACGAGCGTCGTCTTGGCGCCGACGCGGCTCGCCGCGATGGCCGCCGCCACCCCCGCCGGCCCGCCGCCCACGACCAGCACGTCCGTCGTGTGGAGCACGGGCAGCTCGCGCCGCGGCTGGACGACCTTGCCGCCCTCGAGCCGTGCCGGTGGGTGGGCGGGGTCTCCGCCGCCCGCGCCCGCCGCGGAGCCTGCTGGGGGGGCCCCCGTGTCGGCGGCGCGCGCGCGGCCCCGTGCGCCGAGCGCGGTCAGGCCCGTCGCGCCCGCGATGCCGAGCAGGTCACGCCTCGTCAGCTTGCGGCCCATGTGCCTCGTCTCCTGCCTCTCGTTGGAGCCCCGACGTTCCGCACTTGTCGCCTCCCCTCGGCGTCCTCTAGTATAGCAAATCGGCCATCGCCCGCGCGATCTTGCTCTTCGCGCGCGTGACGGCTACCATAGGCGCGAGGTGAAGGAGAAACCCCGATGCTGCGAAGGCGACTGGGCGGCGCCGTCCTCCTGGTGTCCACGGCCTGGCTCGTGGGGTTGGCGGCGCCGGCGCCGCGGGCGCCCTTCCTGCGCTCGGGCGGGCCCCACGGCCCGCAGCTTGTGTGCGGGCGCGAGGGGCGCTTCGCGCTGCTCTACGACGGGGTCGCGTTCCTGTCCGACGCGCGGCTCGTCGTGGCGGCGCCGGGCTGGAAGGGCTCGGGCGGCCAGGCCGACTGCCGCGTCGCGGACGGCTACCCGCGGCGCCAGGGGGAAACCGTCCTGTACCGCGGCGAGTTCATCGTGCCGGTCTCCGGGGTGACCTGGCGTTTCGAGCAGCGGGTCGAGCCGGCCGACGGCTCCTACCGCTTCTCCTACCAGGTCGAGCCGACGGCCGACACGACGGTCGCCGAGGTGTCGTTGTTCCTCGACCTGCCGATCGAGCGCTGGCGGGGCAAGCGCGTGATGCTGTGGCCGCGGGCCGAGACGGCCTTCCCCGAGAAGCAGCCGCCGAACCGCCACTTCCTCAATGCCTCCGCCCGCCGCGTCGTGTTGGGCCTGAGTGGCACAGAGCAGATCGTGCTCGACTTCGGCGGCCTCGTCTCGTGCACCGTGCAGGACAGCCGCGAGTTCAAGGGCTCGACCTACCAGATCTACCCGCGGCTGTTCACCGGCGGCGCCGTGAGGAAGGGGCAGAAGCTCACCCTCGCGTTCACCCTCATCCCGAGCGAGCGACGGAGGCTGGCCATGCCCGGAACTGACTATAGCTCGAAGGCGCCGCTGAAGGTCGGGCGGCCGCGGGTGCCGGCCAAGACCCTCGCGACGTACGACCGGCTGGACTTCAACCTCGACGTGACGGGGACGTACACGACCCCCTTCGATCCCGACGAGATCCGGGTGGACGGCCACTTCCGCCTCCGCTCGGGGCGCGAGATCATCGTGCCTGCTTTCTTCGCCGAGCAGTTCCATCTGGCGCGCTCGGGCCGCGACGTGTGGATGGAGCCGAGTGGGCGTCGACACTGGTCGCTGCGGTTCGTCGCCACCGAGCCCGGCGACTACACCCTCGTGGTCGTGGCCAGGGACAGGAGCGGCGAGGCGCGCTCCGAGCCCGTCCGCTTCGGCGTCGAGCAGCGGCGGTGCCCCGGCTACGTCCGCGTGAGCAGGAAGGACCCGCGCTACTTCGAGTTCGACGACGGCACGCCGTATTTCGCCGTGGGCGAGAACGTGTGCACGTGGCGGCGCGGCGTGCACGACTACGACGACTGGTTCCCCGCTCTCGGGAAAGCTGGGGGGAACTACGCGCGGATCTGGATGTGGGGCCACTGCTTCGGCATCGAGTGGGGCAAGCCCGGCCACTACCGCATGGACCACGCGGCGGCGCTCGACCACGCGATGGAGCTCGCCGAGCGCCACGGCATCTACGTCAAGCTCTGCCTGGAGGCCTGGCGCGGCTTCGAGGGCCGCAAGTGCTTCGTCAAGCCCGGCGTGCTCCACCCCTACGCGAAGCAGAACGGCGGGCCGTGCGCCAGGGAGATGGACGTCTTCACCGACCCCGAGGCGCGGCGGATGTTTCGCAACCGCCTCCGCTACGTCGTGGCGCGCTGGGGCCACTCGCGCCACATCCTGGCCTGGGAGTTCTGGAACGAGATCAACTGCGTGTTCGGCTACCGCGGCCGCGAGCGCGACATGATCGCCTGGACGGCGGAGATGGCCCGCTACCTCAAGCAGATCGACCCGTGGGGCCACCTGGTCACCAACAGCCTCGGCTCCTTCCGGGTGGACGACCGGCTGTGGACGCTCCCCGAGATCGACTTCGCCCAGGTGCACGGCTACTGGCACCCGACCCACCGCGAGAGCAAGGAG
>CBFDBL010000465.1:0-5616 GCA_965603035.1 uncultured bacterium | reverse complement strand
TGGGGCGACCACGGCTGGAAGCTCGGCGAGTACAGCGCCTGGTGCAAGCACACGAACTTCGAGCTCGACACCCACGTGCCCATGATCCTGTCCGTGCCTGGCCAGCGCTCGGCGGGGCAGGCCACCGACGCGCTCGTCGAGTTCGTGGACATCTACCCGACCCTCGCCGAGCTGTGCGGCCTGCCCGTCCCCGAGCACTGCGAGGGCACGAGCATGGCGCCGCTGCTCGACGACCCCGCGCGGGCCTGGAAGCAGGCCGCCTTCAGCCAGTACCCGCGCGGCAGCATCATGGGCTATACCCTGCGGACCGCGCGCTGGCGCTACACCGAGTGGATCGAGCGCCCGGCGGGCACGGTGCGCGCCCGCGAGCTCTACGACCACCAGCGCGACCCGGGCGAGAACCGCAACGTCGCCGCCGCGCCCGAGCACGCCGACGTCGTGCGCCGGCTGTCGGCACTGCTCGACCGCGGCCAGGGCTGGCGGAAGCTTCAGAAGCCGCTCTGAGCCCGCGGCCGCCCGCGCCGGAGACCCGCGATGACCACCCGACCGACACGGCTCCACCGCCTCGCGCTGTGCGCCGTCCTCGCCTGCCCGGCCGCGCGGGCGGGCGCGGGCGAAGGCCCCGAGCCCAAGGCGCTTAAGGCCGCGGGCATCGCGGTGGACGTCGCGCGGCGCGAGGTGCGGATGGACGCGGTCGTGTGCCTGGAGTCGGGCATGCTCGAGTACCTGGTCTGCCTCGAGGGCACGTTCGAGCACGAGACGATCTTCGCGACCCGCTGCCGGCCCTCGCAGCTCCACCTGGCGCTGCTGGCGGTCGGGCTGGTGCCGCATCCGTTCAAGCCCGACGGCCGATGGTGGGGCGCGGCCCGGCTCAAGCCGCGCTCGCGCGTTCGCATCGCCGTCGAGTATGAGCGCGACGGCAAGACGCAGCGCCGACAGGCCGGCGACCTGCTCGCCAGCCGCGAGAAGGACGCGGGGGCCGTCCCCGACCACTGGGTCTTCACCGGCTCGGTCTTCATCAGGGACGAGGGCAAGGAGCGCTACGTGGCCGACTACTCGGGGGTCGTCGTGGGGCTCATCGCGTCGGGCGGCAGCGTCGTCCAGTACGGCCACGCGGCGGCCGACCCCTACAAGGGCGAGAACCAGGGCCTCGATGTCAACCCCCGCACCGTCCCGCCCGTCGGCACGAAGGTCAAGCTCGTCTTCTCCCCGCACGCCGCGAAGCCCAAGCCACAGGCCCGGCCCCGCCGCGCTCCCTCAACTCCCTGACCCCCGTCGCCCGCGCACCCGCTGCACGGGCCGGGGCGCGCCCCGCATTCGTGGGCTCCCCTTCCCACGCCTGCCCGTGGAGAGGGCTGCCGCCGGCGGCGCGGTGGCTGGACACGGGACGCCCCGGGCGCTATGGTCGGGTATGCCGGCGGAAGGCGCGCGGGAGAGAGCAGCCCGAGCGAGACGGAGCCACGACATGGAGCGACGCCGATTCCTCGAGGCGACGGGCCTGGCCCTGGCGGCGGCCGCATGGCCGCGAGCCGCGGGTGCGGCGAGGCCCCGACGCAGACCGAACGTGGTGCTCGTCGTCACCGACGACCAACATCTCGACAGCTTCGGCTTCCTCCGCCACTAGGCGCTCACGCCCCATATCGACCGGCTCGCCGCCGAGGGCGCCTACCTCTCGCGCGCCTATGCGTCGAGCAGCGTGTGCACCCCGAGCCGCTTCTCCTGCCTGACGGGCCGCTACGCCAGCCGCTGCCAGAGCCAGGGCTTCAGGAACTCGACCTCGAGGGAGGGACAGACCTGCGTGCAGTGGAACACCGGCCTCGAGGCCGAGCGCCGGACCCTCCCCCGAGCGCTCAAGCAGGCGGGCTACGCCACCGGCGTCGTCGGCAAGTGGCACAACGGCAACCCACCGGGCTGGAGGGACGTGCTCGCCGCCATCCCGCGCGACGGCGACCCCGCCGACCCGACCCTGGCCAGGCACCTGCGCGACGGGTAGGACCGGCTCCACGCCTGGCTCAGGACGCTCGGCTGGGACTACGCGGCGAGCGTCAACGTCGGCAACTTCGGCTCCCACCCCTGCCGCGCGCTGCGCTTCCACAACCAGGAGTGGGTCACCCAGGGCGCCCTCGCTTTCATCGACGCGCACCGCGACGAGCCCTTCTTCCTCTACATGGCCCCCTCGCTGCTCCACGGCCCGAGCCCGCTGGAGTCGCTCAAGGCCGACCCGCGCATCACCCACGCCGGCCTGCTCGATGAGCCGCCGAAGGTCCAGCCCTCGCGCCAGTCGGTGCTCGCCCGCGCGAGGAAGGCGGGTGTGCCCGACCACCTCGCACCGGCCACGTGGCTCGACGACGGGATCGGCGCCGTGCTCGCCCGCATCCGCGAGCTGGGCCTCGACGAGGACACGCTGGTCCTCTTCTTCAACGACCACGGCGTCGAGGGCGCCAAGGGAAGCTGCTACGAGGGCGGCGTCCGCTCGCCCGCCATCGTCCGCTGGAAGGGCACCGTCGCGCCGGGCCGCAGCGACGCGCTCGTGCAGAACATCGACTTCGCGCCCACCATCCTCGACGCCTGCGGCGTCGAGCCGCCGGCCGACATGCGCCTCGACGGCCTCAGCCTCCTGCCGCTGCTGACCGGCCAGAGGAAGACCCTGAGGGACTCGCTCTACCTCGAGATCGGCCACACCCGCGCCGTGTGCACCGAGCGGTGGAAGTACATCGCCTTCCGCATCCCGCCGAGCCGCGAAATGTCGAAGGAGCAGCGGGTCCGCGTCTCGAAGCAGTACGCCGAGCGCAAGAAGGCCCGGGAGGACAGGGGATTCGTGATGACCCCCGACGCGCCGCTCTCCCACCTTGGCTTCCCAGGCGGGCAGAGCACCGAGCGCGGCAACGCCATCCGCAAGCACAGGAAGACCTACTTCGACCGCGACCAGCTCTACGACCTCGCCCGCGACCCCAACGAGCGGGAGAACCTCGCCACCGACCCCGCGCACGCCCAGACCCTCGCGCGCCTGAAGGCGCTCCTCGCCAGGCACCTGGCCACCGTGCCGGGCACCTTCGCCGAGCTCAAGCCCGCCCCGCCCGACGCTGCCCGCCCATGACCAGGGGCCCGCGCCAGACGAGGGCGCCGGCGCGCCCGAGCACGCCGAGCGACGTTGCCTTGCCATGTCCGCGTCGGACACGCTATGTCTGTGAGTAGGCCGTCGGCCGCAGGATGATGTTGGTGATGTGCGACACCGTCTCGCGGTAGAGGGGCAGGCTGCGGAGCTTCTTCCAGTCGGGGTGGGCCATGAACTTGCCCCAGGCGGTCTTCTGCGCCGCCTCGTCGTCGAAGCCGAGCATGTAGGTCAGATTGGGCATCCGTGCGCCGGCGAGGGTCTGGCCGAAGAAGACGGGGTTCATCCCGCACTTGCGGAAGAGGGCGATCTCGCCGCCCTCGTTGAACATGTGGATCTTCCTCTGCGCCTTCGGCAGGCTGTGGCTCTCGTAGCAGCGGAGCTGGAAGACCCGCCCCTGCGCCTTCGTCGGCGTTTCTACCGCCGGGCACTGGTCGAAGGCCAGCATCACCGACGTCTCGACCCGCGCGTAGAGCGGGTCCTTCTTCGGCAGCTCGAGCCACTCCTTGCCCTTCCGCTCGAACTCCATGTCGCCGAGCATCCGAGGGGTCGCCATGGCCCAGTCGCCCAGGGACGGGTAGGCCAGCAGCACGGCCACCTCGGCGCTCTCGCCCTTCATCTTCGCCGCCAGCAGGTCCCGCAGCTTCGCCCCCTTGCCGGGCGCGTCCTCGAAGGCGCCCACCTTGCTGATCCCTTGCCGCCACCACGCCGGGAACGCTGCCGTCTTGAGGAACGCGTCGAGCCGTTCCCGCTTCGGTCCCTTCTCGACCTGGTAGATCCTCAGCTCGAGGATCTGCTTCCTCTTCCCCTCCGCCTCGGCCCCCTCGGCCACCCCGACTGCCGCCAGCCCCGCCGCGCCCACTGCGCCCACGAACTCCCGCCGCTTCATCGCCATTCCTCCTTGCAGTCGGCCTCCCGTGGGCCGTCAGTCCTTGGAACACGTCGATTTCACGACTCGCGTCTCAGGCGTAGCCGAATTCCCACCCTTTGCGCGGCGCCCGCTTCAGCAGGGCGTTGGCCTTGTCGCTGTTGGTGAACTTCCCGGTTCGGAAGTCGTAGGTGAGCTTCTCGCGGACGAGGTTGGCCACGTTGCCGACGAGCATGATCTCGGTGAGGCGCGCGGTGTAGTCGAAGTCTGCCGACGAGCGCTCGCCCGTGCGGACGGCATGGAGGAAGTCGGCCTCGTGCCCCTTCGAGCGCGGCAGGACGGTCTTCGGCCTGCCGACTTCCTTCATGAAGCTCTCGGGGAAGAGCCGCGTGCCGTTCATCCACCAGCCCGAGACGGCCATGCCCTTGGTGCCGAAGTAGGCGCTGGGGTGCTTCGCGGCGGCCTTCACCCGCTCGGGGTCCACCGTCGGTGGCATCGGCTTGGCGTCGTAATCGTTGTAGGTCCCGGAGCTCCACCGCATAATGCACGGCACCATGTCGCCGCGCTTGGGGAACGTCCAGGAGACGCGGACGCCGTGGGGCCAGTTCGTCGCGTTCGCCTCCTCGCCTTCGCACTCCACCTCGCAGGTGTCGGCTTCGTAGAGCTTGAGCGCCCACACGGCGCCGTCGGCGTTGTGGCAGAACCAGTCGCCCAGCAAGCCTGTGCCGTAGTCGAGCCATCCGCGCCATCTGGCCGGAACGATGCCCGTGCGGTACTCCCGCTCCTTGACCAGGCCTTGCCACAGGTCCCAGTCCAGGCCCTCGGGCACGGAAGCCGGCTTGCCGGGGTTGCGCGAGCCGTAGTCCATTTTCTTGTAGGGCGGGCGCACGTGGGCCTCGGTCACGTCGCCGAGGCTTCCCTGCCAGATCCACTCGCACAGCAGGCGGATGTGCTGGCCGGAGTGGCCCTGGTTGCCCATCTGCGTGGCGACCCCCTTCGCCTTGGCCAACTCGCGCAGCTTGCGGACCTCGTAGATGTCGTGGGCCAGGGGCTTCTCACAGTAGACGGCCATCCCGGCGTCAAGGGCGCGGACGGTGACGGGGAAGTGATGGTGGTCGGGCGTGGCCACCCAGGCGGCGTCGAGCTGTTTCTGCTCGTCGAAGAGCTTGCGGTAGTCGGTGTAGATCTTCGCGTCGGCGAACTGCTTCTTGATCCTCTTGATCGAACCTGCGGCGCGCTTGGCGTCCACGTCAGCCGCCGCGACAATCTGCTCGCGGGAGGCCCAGTTGACGCCCTTGCCGCCCATGCCGCCGATGCCGATGCAGACGAAGCGGATCTTCTCATTCGCGGCGAACGTGCGGGCCATGGCCGCGGGGCCGACCAGCAGGGAGGCCGACGCTGCCGCGCCGGCGCGGAGAAGATCTCGACGGGTGATTCGATTGGCCATGGTGATGTGGGGCTCCTCGTGGCGTGCAACAGGGACTCCGACGCTGACGTGGCCGCGAGGCTACCATGGACGGCCCACGCCCGTCAAACGTGCAGCTTTCGTCAATGCGGCGGCGGAGGCCGCTACAGGTTCGCCGCGCGCACGGCCTCCCACCCGCCGGGGATGCTGAGGGCGCCGCAGCAGCAGAAC
>CBFDBL010000464.1:0-5626 GCA_965603035.1 uncultured bacterium | reverse complement strand
CGTTCCCAGGTGTATTGCTCGACGACGTGTGCGCGGCACCGCTCGCGGCAGGCCGGGTCGCTGGCGACGGCGAGACCAGGCCCCAGGATCGCCTCGGCGATGGCGTGGGCGTCGTCCCTGGGGATGAGCAGCCGTTCGTCGAGGGGGCCGAGGATCTCGGGCGTGGCGCAGCGCTGCGTGCCGAGCACGGGCGTGCCGCACGCCAGCGCCTCGACGGTGACGAGGCCGAAGGCCTCGAGGTCGATCGACGGCAGGACGAACAGGCTGGCGGCCTGGAAGTAACGGACGAGGTCGTCGTCGGGAACGAAGCCGAGGAACTCGACCCTGCCACCGGCCCTGCGGGCCAGGGCCTCGAGGCGGCCCCGCAGCGGGCCGTCGCCCGCGATGACGAGCCGCAGGTCGTCGCGCTGCTGGGCGGCGAGCCCGAACCCGCGGATGAGCTGGCCCACGCCCATCCGCGGCACCAGGCGGCGCGCGGTGAACAGCACCATCTCGTCGCTGCCCCAGCCGAGCGCCGCGCGCAGCGCCCCGCGGTCGGCCGCGGGCGCGAAACGGGCCGCGTCCACGCCCCATGGGATCACCTCGATCCGCTTGCGGCCCATCCGCGGCACCGCCTCGAGCAGGGTGTCGCGCGAGTAGTGGCTCGGGCAGGTGACCGCGTCGCTGCGATGGACGGCCGCGCGCTGCCGCGAGGAGCGGTAGTAGCCGGCGTATGCCGCGGTCAGGTAGGCGCCGAGGCGGGCCAGCAGCCGGCGCTCGTGGCGGACCATGCCGCGCACGTGGAGCCACAGCTCCTGGGCGAGCGGGGCGTGGAAGCAGTAGATGGTGGCGGCGCGGGCCGCAGCACGGGACTGGGAGGCCCCGAAGGCCGCGTCGATGGGGTGGAGGAGCAGCGCGTCGTAGGCCTCGTCGGCGAGCCGTTCGTCGATGTAGCGCCGCGCGGCCGCCGCGTTCGCCGGCTCGTAGAGGAGCCGGCCGAAGGGCTTGCGCGGCACGGCCTCGTCGAAGCGGAGGACGCGCACGGCGCCGAGCTGCTGCTCGAGGGGCCACTGGGGCCTCTTGCGCAGGGTCAGCACGTCCACGCGGTGTCCCCGCGCGGCGAGCGCGCGGGCCGAGCCGAGCGCCGCCTGCTCCGCACCGCCGATCAGGGGGTGGAAGTTGTCGATGACCAGCAGGATGTGCAATGGCTCAGCCACGGTCCTGCTCTTCGTTCGCAAGCGCGTGGCGGCGCAGGATGCGGAGATCGGCGGCCACGCGCGGCCCGTCGAGAAGCGCCATGCCGGCGGCATAGACGACGACAAGGGTGACCAGCTTGGCCGCGCCGGGCGCCCAGCCAGGCTCGCCCCCCGCCAGTGCGCCGACGCCCGCTGCCGCGGCGCCAGCAACCCCGACGCTCGCCAGCGGCCGCACCAGCATCCGACCCCACGCCACGTCCACGACCCTCGGCACGAAGGCCACGTACCAGACCGCGAGGCCGACGAGCACGACGAGCCCCACGCTCATGGCCGCGCCCTCCGCACCCCGCCACCAGGTCAGCACAGGACACAGGACCACGAGCGCGAGGGCCTGCGCGAGCAGCGTGCGGCCCGTGACCTCGGGGCGCCCGACCGCGGTGAGCAGCCCGCCGGCGTCGTCCATCATGGGCCGCACGAGCGTGTAGACGAGCAGCCAGCGGAACAGCGAGACCATGGGGCCCCACTTCGCCGACCAGCCGAGCAGGGCCAGCAGATCGGGCAGCGCGAGCGCGATGCCCAGCGCCATGGGCGCCGCCAGCCGCACCGTCGTGCCCGAGGCGAGGCGGAAGGCCTCCGACAGCCGCGGGCGGTCGTCCTGCAACCGAGCATACAGGGGAAAGGACACCCGCGTCAACACCCCGGTCACCAGGCTGAGCGGCACGAGCGCGAAGGCGTAGGCGCGGCCGTAGTGGCCGAGGGTGTCGGCGTCGGTCAGCGAGCCGACGACGAGGTCGTCGTACTTGAGCACCCAGGTGGTGGCCAGGCCGCCCAGCCACAGTGGGAAGCCGAAGCGCAGGAGCCACAGCGCGTCGGCAGCATAGAAGCGGAGGCGCGTCGTCTCGATGCTGGCCGCGCCGAGGCCGACGGCCCGCGCGACGATGTGGCTCGCCCGGTAGGCGACGAGCGCCCACAGCCCGTAGTCGAGCGCCGCCATCGCCACGCCGACGGCCGCGGCGAGCGCCGCGCTGGCGATGTCCACCACCATCAGGCGCCCGAAGCGCAGCTCGCGGCTCAGCCGCGCGGCCGGGGCCTCGCAGCCTGCCTCGATCACGAGCGCCCCGGCCAGCACGGCCAGCGCCGCCAAGTGGGTCCGCTTGCCCAGCAGATCGGGCGCGGCCACGGCCACCGCCCCGACCGCGGCCACCACGACGGCCACCGCGGCGAGCCGCAGGACGAGGAACGTCGAGAAGGTCTCCGCGACCCGCTCCTTGCGGTGGACGGCCGCCTGGGCGAAGCCCCAGTTGCTCGCGGCGCTGGCGATGGCGAGCAGGGCCACCGCGTAGTCGACGAGGCCGAAGGCGGCCGTGCTGACCCTGCCCATCAGGTAGAGCGCGGTGGCGAAGCCCACGGCCCGCGTCACGACGTTCGATAGGGCGACGGCCAGGGTGCCGCGCACGGCTCTTCGGGCGAGGTCGTTCATCGGCGGCAGTCCGTTCCCTCTGCGAGCACCCGTCGGTAGGCTGCCACGAGGCCGTCGCCGTAGCGCGTCCAGGGGTAGCCGAGCGCCCGCTCGCGCGCGGCGCGGCCCATGGCGGCGCGCTCGGCGGGGTGGTCGTGGAGCCAGGCGAGCTTGTCGGCGATGGCGTCGGGCGAGCGGATCGGCACGACGAAGCCGTCGACGCCGTCGCGCACGGCGTCCCTGGTGCCCGTGTTCTCGGAGACGACGACGGGCCGTCCGCAGGCCATGGCCTCGAGCACGACGAGGGGGTGGCCGTCCTCGATGGCGGGGAGCACGAGCACGGAGGCATGGGCGTAGGCGGCGGCCACGTCGCGGCGGAAGCCCGGGGTCTCGAACTCGCAGCGCCGCCGGTAGGCTTCGACGAGCGGCGCGATGGTCTCGTCGAGCCAGCCCACGAGGACGAGGCGACCGTCGAGGCCGAGGCGTGCCCAGGCCTCGAGCAGGTCGAGCGCCCCCTTGCGCAGGCCCACGTCGCCGACGTAGAGCGCCGTGAACCGCTCGGGCTCGGGCCGTGGCGCGAAGCGCTCGAGGTCCACCCCGAAGGCTCCCAGCACGAGCTTGTCGTCGGGGAAGCCCTCGTCGAGGAAGGTCTGTCGGACGAAGGTCGAGGGGATGCGGACGTAGTCGGCGGCCTCGAACTCGGCGATGCAGCGCTCGACGAGCCTGGGCATGTGCGGCGGGCGCGGGAGCCCGAAGCGGTCGTGCTCGTCGTCGAGCAGGCGCGCCTGCGCGGCGGCGTGGGCCGAGGCGCGCTCGACGAAGGTCAGGGCGCCCCGCTCCCGGGCGCGGCGGAGGCACAGGAGGCAGTGAGAGTTCCAGCCGTGGAACAGGTCGAGGCTTTGGGGCAGGCGCCTGGCCACGCGGCGGTCGTAGCTGCGGTCCTTCATCCAGTAGTAGCGCAGGGGAGGCAGGCGGAGGAGTCGGCGCGGGGGGTACCACAGGGAGGTGATCAGGGCGTCGGGGATCTCGGTGGGCTGGCTGCCGATGCAGAAGAGGCGAGCCAGGGCGCCGGCCCGATGGATGGCGCTGGCGGCGTGGTAGGCGGTGGTGCCGATGCCGCCGCCGGCCAGTTTCGACCCGATCGAGTAGACGACGCGCATGGGCCCGAGGCTCTCGGGGAGGCTTGAGAGGAAGGGGCTTCCGTCGCACGCGCAGTGTAGCGGAGCGCCGGCGCCGTGTCAAGGAACGACGGAGCCGCGGCACTTGCGGTGTGGTCCGCGTCTGGGGCCGGGCCATGCTCTGACACCGCTGTCAGCGTGGATGGTTGGATGAGTGGGTGAATGGATGAATGAGCGCAAGATCAGGCAACAGGATCGGGGATGCGGAACTCCTCTTCCATCCATCCAGTCATCCATCCATCCGCCCATCCCTGGGGTGAAGAGCAGAATCGGCGCCTCGTAACGCGGTGAGCGGCAGTGCGTTGCGAACAGCGCAGTTGGCCTGGGCCCGACGCGTGCGGGCTAGGAGCCGGCGGGGTTCTCGATCTTGCCGCTGCGGATGCGGACCGTGCGCTGGGCGTAGTCCTCGGCCATCTGCTCGTGGGTCACGAGGACGATGGTGCCGCCGTCGCGCTGGAACTGCTGGAGGTAGCCCATGACCTCGGCGGCGTTGTCGGGGTCGAGGTTGCCGGTGGGCTCGTCGGCGAGGATGATGCTGGGGCGGTTGAGCAGTGCGCGTGCCATGGCGACGCGCTGGCGCTCGCCGGTGCTGAGCTCGGCGGGCTTGTGGTCGAGGCGGTCGGTCATGCGGAAGCGCTCGAGCAGCATCAGGGCCTCGTCGCGCCCGCCGCGCGACTCCGCGTGCGTGAGGGTGGGCAGTAGGACGTTCTCGAGCACGGTGAGGTAGGGCACGAGGTGGAACATCTGGAAGACGAAGCCGATGTTGGTCGCCCGGAACTGCGCGCGCTGGCGTCCCGAGAGGCGGTAGACGTCGGTGTCGGCCACCATCACCTGCCCGTAGCTGGGGCGGACCATGCCGCCGACCGTGAGCAGGAGGGTGGACTTGCCGCTGCCGCTGGGGCCCATGACGGCCACGAACTCGCCAGGCTCGACGTGCAGCGTGACGTCGTCCAGCGCGCGAACCTCGCCACGAGGCCCGCTGTAGACCTTGTTGACACCTTCGAGATCGACCACGATCGTTCCTCCGGCCCCACCCGGTTCCTGGGCTCGCGCGAGCCGCTGCGCGGGTTCGATGACCTGTGTCGTCCCTATTCTACAGGAAATGCGTTTAGAGCGGAAGCTCGCCTGGCGTGTCGCGCCGAGCCGTCTCGTCGCGCGGTCACGCTCTGCGACCGGCCCAAGGCAGGGGGCGCAACGGGTAGGGAAGGGGACACAGGGGGAGGCGGGACGCCCCGAGGCGGTCGGCCGCGCGGGCTCACTGGGTGGTCTTGGGCCAGCCGCAGGAGAAGCCCCACGGCTTGACCTCGAGTTCAGTAGCCGTGAAGCCGCCGGGCCACTCGATCAGGCCGGCGCTGGCGTCGAAGTGGCCCGTCGGGGTGCGGAGGGTCCCGTGACGGCGCGCCATGCGGTCGCTGCATCCGAAGCCGCCCTCGCGGCGCTGGAGGCCGCCGGCCCCGACGAGGGTGCCCTCGTAGATGCCGGCGATGTGGTACTTGGGGTGCTCCTCGACCATGAGCACGGCCTTGGTGGAGTTCTCCACGTTGTCCATGAGCCGGAAGGCGATGTTCTGGGGCACGGAGTAGCTGACCTTGCCGTTGCCGTCGCGGTCAGCGGGGCAGCGGACGAGGTCGGGGTCGCGGTAGTGGGGGAAGAGCTGGCCCTTGGTGGGGCAGTCGGGCCACACGGTGGCGAGTTGGGAGTCCTGGTCGGGGTCCTTGTGGAAGAGCCAGGTGGGCTGACCGTTGGGCTGGCAGCTTCCCTGGGTGCCGGGGAGCCTGCCGCCGTAGTTGTTGACGTAGCTGCGGAACGCGACG
>CBFDBL010000463.1:0-5626 GCA_965603035.1 uncultured bacterium | reverse complement strand
CCGAGCGGCTCGGCCTGCGCGTCATGCCCTGCATCGACAGCTTCAACATCCTGCGCTCCGCCGAGCGCTCGCCCGGCGTGATGGAGGACGCGCCGACCACCCGCGACAACGGAGGCCCCGTCCGCAAGCCCCGCGACTACTTCACCCGCCCAGCCAGCCTCCAGGCCTACCGCGACCGCCTGCGCTACCTCGTCGCCCGCTACGGCCACAGCCCCGCCGTCTTCGCCTGGGAGTTCTGGAACGAGGTCGACATCATCGACGACTACGACTCGGCCGCCGTCGCGGCCTGGCACGTCGAGATGGCCCGCACCCTCCGCCGCCTCGACCCCTGGCGCCACCTCATCACCACCAGCCACGCCAACCCCAAGGGCGACCCGCTCGTGGACGCCCTACCCGAGCTCGACGTCATCCAGTCCCACCGCTACGGCGGCGACGACATGGCCCTCGAGGTGAGCAAGGACATCGCCGGGAAGCAGGCCGCGAAGGACCGCCCCCACTTCCACGGCGAGCTCGGCATCGCCGGCGACGGCAAGCAGACCGCCGAGACCGACCCCACCGGCATCCACCTCCACAACGCCCTCTACGCCAGCGTCGGCAGCGGCAGCGCCGGGGGCCCGATGACCTGGTGGTGGGACTCCTACGTCGAGCCGAAGAACCTCTACCCCGTGCTCGGCGCCTTCGCCCGATGGATCGACGGCTTCGACTTCGCCGCCGAGCAGCCGCGGAAGCTCCAGGCCAGGATCACCGGCGAGACCGAGACGGTCGAGGAGGGCGTCCTCGAGCTGGTCAAGGGCACGTGGGACCCGGCGCCCGCCAACGCGCCCATGAAGCTCGTCGTCGATCGCAAGGGCCTGATGACAGCCGCCGTCGCCCCGTCCGAGCTCCTCCACGGCCTCGGGCACCACAAGGACAAGCACAACCCCCTCACCTTCCAGCTCGACGTGCCCGAGGCCACCGCGCTCGGCGTCGAGGTCGAGAAGCACTCAGGCTTCGGCAACGGCCACCTCGAGATCGTCGTGGACAACAAGCGCGTCCTGGAGAAGGACTTCCCTGTCCCCGCGGACAACAAGAAGGACACCCTGACCGAGGGCGCCGGCCTCTACGAGGTGAAGCTGCCCAAGGGCCGGCACACGGTGGTCGTGAAGAACACGGGCAAGGACTGGATCGGCCTGAAGTCGTACCGCATCCCGTGGCTCAAGGTGCGCAAGCGGGCGGTGGACCCGCTGCGGGTCTCGGGCCTGACGGGCGAGACGATGGCCCTGATCTGGGTGCAGAACAAGCTGCACACGTGGAAGCTGGCCACGGCGAAAGGCTACAAGCCCGTCGCCGTCGAGGGCGCCCATCTCCAGCTCAGCGGCCTCGCCCCGGGGCCGTGGGCCGTCGAGCACTGGGACACCCACAAGGGCAAGGTCACCGCCACCGAGGGCGTCACCGTCGCCCCCGACGGCACCCTCACCCTCCCGCTCCCCGCCATCGCCTGGGACGCCGCCCTTCGGCTGAGGAAGACCTCCCAGGACTAGGACGGTGATGCCGTGCGCGCGATGAGAGAACGCTGCGACCCTCGGACCAACGTCCCGACGATTTGTGGAGCCAGCCGATGCCCAGACTCCTGAATGTGACCAGCCTGCTTCTCGCGCTGGCGGCGAGCGCCTTGCTGGCCGCCGACGCGCCCTGGTACGCGAAGGGGCCGACGTGGCCGGCGACGATGCTCGCGTCGCGCGAGGCGATGATGCGCCAGGCGGCCGAGCGGGAAGGGGAGAGCGCCTTCAAGCCCTTCGTCAGCCGCGTCCTGCGCGGACAGGAGGAGCCGCAGCGCGTCGAGGTCGACGTCCGTGGAGTCCACACGATCTGGCTCATCGCCACCTACGGGCCCGACGACTACTCCCACGACCGCGCCGTGTGGGCCGAGCCCGTCCTCATCGACAAGGACGGCCGACAGACTCCCCTGACGAAGCTCAAGCCCGCCTCGGTCAAGGTCGGCTGGGGCAAGCTGCTCGTCAACCAGAAGCTCGCCGGCGGGCCGCTCCAGATCGGCAAGCGGACCTTCAAGCACGGCTACTTTGCCCACGCGCCGAGCGCGCTGAGCTTCCGCCTCGACGGCCAGTATGAGCGGCTCGAGGCTTGGTGCGGCATCGGGATCGGCGCGCCGCGGCAGGGGAGCTCGCAGTTCAAGGTCGTCGAGAAGCCCGACCAGGGCAGCACCCTCGACGTGCTCTGGAGCCTGCTCCGCCGCGACTTCCCCGATGCCCGTCAGGAGATGGCGTGGGAGCGCGAGGACGGCATCTGGGGCGCCGACTGGAAGGCTGGCAACGCCGCCCCTCTCGCCGCGCGCTACGCCAAGGCCAGCCGCCGCGTCAAGCCGCTCGCCGCCCAGGCCGCGAAGCTGGCCGCCGCGACGAAGGACACGGCCGCGCTCGCCCAGGTGCGCGACCTCTACCTCCGCTCGCGCCGCGTCGCCGTCGGCATGGCCAGGGCCGGCAACATCCGGTTCGAGCCCGTCCGCCTCGCCATCGAGGACCTCATCGCGACCTTCGGCGACCGCTACCCCAAAGGCCCGGAGTACCTCAAGCGCCTGAATGCCCTCGAGACGACGGCCCACGGCGCCCTCGAGAAGGTCGCCACCGGCAAGCTCGACGACGCCGAGCGCATCGCGACCCTCACCGAGCAGTTCCACGCGCTCAGGCAGGAGGCGCTGCTCGCCAACCCGCTCCTCGACTTCGAGAGGCTGCTCGTCGTGCGCCGCGGCGCGAGGAACCTCGGGCTGCCGGCCAACTGGCAGGGCAACTGCTCGGTGGGCAAGACGGGCTACGACAACGAGATCGCGGTCCTGTCGCCCGTGCGCCCCGGCGGCACGCTCACCACCCTCTACAAGCCCGCGAGCCGCCAGGCGCCGCCCGCGCCCAAGCCCAAGGGCAAGAAGGCCAGGAAGCGGAGAGCGGCGAGCCCCGGCGGCGGCGCCTTCGTCGGCGACGTGGACCTCCACTGGGACGCCGACCGCATGCTCTTCTCGTCGATCGGCAGCGGCGGCCGCTGGCGCGTCTTCGAGGCGAGGCTCGAGCGGGCGGCCGACGGCGCCGTCGCGATGGCCGAGCCCGTCGAGCTGCCGCTGGTCAACGAGCCCGACGTGGACAACTACGACGCCTGCTACCTGCCCGACGGC
Organism: uncultured bacterium; assembly: GCA_965603035.1. Classification (GTDB taxonomy): domain Bacteria; phylum Planctomycetota; class PUPC01; order DSUN01; family DSUN01; genus CAZDNN01. Next base: position 2,466 of record CBFDBL010000463.1, on the reverse strand, counting down.
GCCATCGTCTTCGGCTCCACCGCGCCGTTCGTCGGCGTGCCCTGCGTCTTCGGCGGCTCCCACGTCACGATGCTTTACCGCCTCGAGCCCGACCGCAAGACCGTCCGCCGGCTCTGCTTCGAGCAGGACCACGATTGGTGCCCGACCGTGCTCCACAACGGCCGCATCCTCTATGCCCGATGGGAGTACACCGACACCCCCCACTCCCAGACCCGACTGCTCTTCCACATGAACCCCGATGGCACCGAGCAGATGGAGTACCTGGGCAGCAACTCCTACTGGCCCAACTCCTTCTTCTACGCCAGACCGATCCCTGGCCATCCGACGAAGGTCGTCTCGGTCATCTCCGGCCACCACGGCGTGCGGCGCATGGGCGAGCTCGTCGTCTTCGACCCCTCGCGGGGTCGCCGCGAGGCGAGCGGCGCCCTCCAGCGCATCCCCGGCCACGGCAAGCCCGTCGAGCCGATCATCCGCGACCAGCTCGTCAACGCGAGCTGGCCCAAGTTCCTCCACCCCTGGCCGCTGGGCGAGCATCACTTCCTCGTCTCCTGCAAGCCCACGCCCCAGTCCCACTGGGGACTCTACCTCGTGGACACCTTCGACAACAGGGTGCTGCTCCACGAGGAGCCGGGCTACGCCATCCTCGAGCCCGTGCCGCTGCGCAGGACCCCGAGGCCGCCGGCGATCCCGCCGAAGGTGGACCTCGGGCGCGCCGACGCCGTCGTCTACATGGCCGACGTCTACCAGGGCGATGGGCTCAAGGGGGTGCCGCGCGGCACGGTGCGGAAGCTGCGGGTGTTCACCTACCACTTCTCGTATCACGGTCGGGGCGGGCTCATCGGCGTGCTGGGGATGGACGGCCCGTGGGACATCAAGCGCCTCATGGGCACCGTGCCGGTCGAGGCCGACGGCTCGGCCATGTTCCGCGTGCCCGCCAACGTGCCGATCGCCATCCAGCCGCTCGACGCCGAGGGCAAGGCGCTCCAGCTCATGCGGAGCTGGATGACCGCCATGCCCGGCGAGGTGCTCTCGTGCGTGGGCTGCCACGAGCGCCAGAACACCACGCCCGTCACCCACCGGCCCGTCGCCGCGTCGCGAGCTCCCTCCGAGCTCCAGCCCTGGCACGGCCCCACCCGAGGCTTCAGCTTCCATCGCGAGGTCCAGCCCGTCCTCGACCGCTACTGCATCCGCTGCCACAACGGCGAGACGCGCGCCGACGGCAAGACCCCGCCCTGCCTCAAGGGCGACAAGCGGATCACCGACTTCGCCTCCCGCATGCCCGGCTCCGGCGGCCGAAGGGGCGGGCGCTTCACGATCAGCTACGTCCACCTCCACCGCTACGTCCGCCGCCCGGGGATCGAGAGCGACTACCACATGCTCGAGCCGCTCGAGTTCCACGCCGACACGACCGAGCTGGTGCAGATGCTCCGCAAGGGCCACCAGGGCGTCCGCCTCGACCCCGAGTCCTGGGACCGTCTCATCACCTGGGTCGACCTCAACACCCCCTTCCACAGCACCTGGACCGAGGCGGGCTGGGACCCTGGCGCCCAGCGCCAGCGCCGTCGCGAGCTGCTCGAGCGCTACGCCAGCCGCGACGACGACCCCGAGGCCGACGCCACGCTGCCGCAGGCGGTGCTCGAGGCGCCGAAGGCGCCATCTCTTCCTTCAATCGCAAATCGCAAATCCGAAATCGCAAATTCCCCCGCCTGGCCCTTCGGCCCCGATGAGGCCAGGAAGCGGCAGGCCGCCGCCGGCCGCGTTGTCAAGCGCACCATCGATCTCGGCGAGGGGATGAAGATGGAGCTCGTCCTCGTCCCCGCCGGCTCGTTCGTCATGGGCGACCCCGACGGCTGCCGGGACGAGCTGCCTCTGACCGCCGTCACGATCGACAAGCCCTTCTGGATGGGCACGTGCGAGGTCAGCAACGAGCAGTTCGCCCGCTTCGACCCCGCGCACGACAGCCGCTTCGAGAGCAAGCTCTCCTACCAGTTCGGCATCCACGGCTACCCCTGCAACCAGCCCGCCCAGCCCGTCGTCCGCGTCACCTGGCAGCACGCCCGCGACTTCTGCCGCTGGCTGAGCGAGCGCGTCGGCGAGCGCTGCGGCCTGCCGACCGAGGCGCAGTGGGAGTGGGCCTGCCGAGCCGGCTCCGACAAGGGGTTCTGGTGGGGCGGGACAGACGTGGACTACTCGAAGCTGGCCAACCTCGGCGACGCGAAGCTCCGCGAGCTGGCCAGCAACCCCTACACCGTGGACACCCCGCTCGCCAAGCCCACGAAGTACGACGACTGGGTGCCCAAGGACACCCGCTTCAACGACGGCGGCCTCATCACCGTCGCCGTCGGCAGCTACCAGCCCAACGCCTGGGGCCTTCGCGACATGCACGGCAACGTGTGCGAGTGGACCCGCACGGCCTACAGACCCTATCCCTACCGCGAGGGGGACGGCCGCAACGCCCTGTCTCCC
>CBFDBL010000462.1:0-5632 GCA_965603035.1 uncultured bacterium | reverse complement strand
GAGGCCGAGCCCTTCGGCTACTGCCTCAACGTCGCGACCATCCGCGGCCAGAAGCTGCCCCTCGACAGGCAGATCGACGTGGCGGCCCAGGCCGGCTACGGCGCGATCGAGCCGTGGACCGGCGACATCCGCCGCCACCAGCAGCAGGGCGGGTCGCTCGCCGACATCCGCAAGAAGCTGACCGACCTCGGCCTCAAGGTGCCGAGCGCCATCGGCTTCGCCCGGTGGATCGCGGCCGACGAGGGCCAGCGCAAGAAGGCCCTGGAGCAGATGAAAGGCGATATGGACGTGCTCCGCCAGATCGGCGCCACGGGCATGGCCGCGCCGCCCGGGGGCGCGAAGCGCCCGCTCGACCTGGCCGCCGCGGCCGCGCGCTACCGCGCCCTGCTCGAGCTCGGCGACGAGATGGGCATCATCCCGCAGCTCGAGCTCTGGGGGCCGTCGCCCCTCCACACCGTCGGCCAGGCGGCGATGATCGCCGCCGACGCCGGGCACCCGAAGGCGGCACTCCTGCTCGACGCCTACCACATCTACAAGGGAGGCGGGAACTTCGCCGGCCTCCGCCTGCTCGGCCCGCTCGCCATGCACGCCTTCCACCTCAACGACTACCCCGCCGACCCGCCCCGCGAGACCATCCGCGACCAGCACCGCGTCATGCCCGGCGACGGCGTCGCTCCGCTCAAGTCCATCCTCCGCACCCTCCGCGACGTCGGCTTCCGCGGGTGGCTCTCCCTCGAGCTCTTCAATCCCGATTACTGGAAGAAGCCCGCGGCTGAGACCGCGAAGATCGGCATCGCCAAGATGAAGGCCGCCGTCCGCGCCGCCCTTGCGTGACCGCCAGGAGACCGATGGATGCGAAGACTGCTCTGGCTCTTCCTGTCCCTGGCCCTGACGGGCATGCTCGCCGCGGCCGGCGAGTGCCTGACGTGGCAGGAGCTGCCGGCGTTGCCGCCAGCCCCTGGGCAGGCGGAGCAGATCGGCGTGGCCGGCCCGTTCGCCGGCGTGCACGGCGACGCGCTCATCGTGGCCGGCGGCGCCAACTTCCCCGACGCGCCGCCGTGGGAGGGAGGCAAGAAGGTCTGGTGGGACAGCGTCTTCGTCCTTGCGAAGGGGGCCGACGGCAAGCCGCAGTGGGTCACCGATGCTGCCCTCAAGCTGCCCCGTCTGGCGTATGGCGCTGCGGTAGACGCGAAGGGTGGCGTGGTCTGTATCGGTGGGTGCGACGCCGACCAGTGCTACCGCGATGTCTTCTTCCTCCGCTGGGACGCCGAGGGGAAGACGCTGGGGACGAAGCCGCTGCCGCCGCTGCCGCTTCCGCTCGCCTTCATGGCTGCGACGAAGATCGGCACGACCATCTATGTCGCCGGCGGGCAAGAGGCGATGAACGACGCGAGCGCCACGGCCAGCTTCCTCGCCCTCAAGCTCTCGGAAGACGAGGCCGCGGCGGTCGGCGAGTGGCAGGAGCTGGCGCCGTGGCCCGGCCCGCCGCGCGTCCTGCCCGTCGTCGCGGCCCAGAGCGACGGCACGACCGACTGCGTCTACGTCCTCAGCGGCCGCAACATCGCCCCCGGCAAGCCGACCGAGATCCTGACCGACGCCTACCGCTACAACCCCAAGACCGGGGACTGGACGCGCCTGGCCGACATCGCCCCCAAGGGCGAGGCCCCTCGTTGCGTGATGGCCGGCACGGGCTACGCGTCCGGCGCCAACCACATCCTGGTCTTCGGCGGCGCCGACGGAGAGACGTTCCTCGAGCTGGAGCGCCTCGGCGCGGCGATCCAGGCAGCCGACGAGGCCGGGGCCGCCGCGCTCAAGAAGCAGCAGACCGAGATGCTGACCCACCACGCCGGCTTCTCGAGGGACATCCTGGCCTACCACACGATCACCGACACCTGGGTGAAGGCCGGCGAGCTGCCGACCACGAGCCACGTGACGACCGTCGCCGTGAAGTGGGGCGACGCCTTCGTCATCCCCAGCGGCGAGATCCGCCCGGGGGTGCGCACGCCGAAGGTCTGGCGGGCCGAGCCCGTGGAGCCCGGCCGCTTCGGCGCCGCCAACTACGCCGTGCTCGGCGTCTATATGCTGGCGCTCGTCTGTATGGGCGTCTACTTCTCCCGGCGGGAGAAGACCACGGACGACTTCTTCAAGGCCGGCGGCCGCATCCCGTGGTGGGCCGCGGGCCTGAGCATCTACGGCACCCAGCTCTCCGCGATTACCTTCATGGCCATCCCCGCCAAGACCTTCGCCACCGACTGGCGCCTGTTCTGGGGGAACATGGCCATCATCATGGTCGCCCCCTTCATCGTCTTCCTGTTCCTGCCCTTCTTCCGCCGACTGGGCGTGACGACGGCCTACGAGTACCTCGAGCGGCGGTTCAACCTCTTGGCGCGGCTGCTGGGCAGCGTGATGTTCATGCTCCTTCAGTTCGGCCGCATCGGCATCGTGCTGTTCCTCCCGTCGATCGCGCTGGCGGTGGCGACGGGGATGAACGTGAGCGTCTGCATCGTGGTGATGGGGGTGCTGTGCATCGTCTACACCGTGCTCGGCGGCATCGAGGCGGTGGTGTGGACGGATGTGCTCCAGGTCATCGTGCTGCTCGGCGGCGCGATCCTGTGCCTGATCGTCATCCCCTTCCACGTGCCTGGCGGGTGGAACGCGATGAACGACATCGCGGACGCCGCTGGGAAGCTGCGGCTGCTCGACTTCCGCCTCGATCTGACCACGATGACCTTCTTCGTCGTGGTCGTCGGCTGCTTTGGCGCCAACATCATCAGCTACGGCAGCGACCAGACCGTGATCCAGCGGTACCTGACGACCAAGGACGAGAAGTCGGCGGGGCGCGGCATCTGGACCAACGCCCTGATGTGCATCCCCGGCTCACTGATCTTCTTCGGCATGGGCACCGCGCTCTTCGCCTTCTACAAGTCGAACCCCCAGGCGCTGAACCCGACGCTGTCGAAGGCCGATGCCATCTTCCCCTGGTACATCGTCACCCAGCTCCCCGCGGGCGTGGCCGGCCTGCTCATCGCCGGGGTGTTTGCCGCGGCGATGTCGAGCCTCGACAGCAGCATGAACAGCGTGGCCACCGCGTTCACGACCGACTTCTACCGCCGCTTCAAGCCCCAGGCGTCCGACCATACCTGCCTGACCCTGGCGCGGGTGGTCACCGTGGTGGTGGGGGTGCTGGGGACAGCGTTCGCCCTGATGATGGCGCAGTGGGGCATCAAGTCGCTGTGGGATCAGTTCGCCACGTTCCTCGGCCTGTTCGGCGGAGGGCTGGGCGGCCTGTTCCTGCTGGCGATCTTCACGCGGCGGACCCACGGCCTCGGCGCCATCATCGGCCTCGTCGCGAGCGGCGCCGTGCAGTATCTCATCAAGACGCGCCTCTCGCTCGACCCGCGGTGCCTCGCCGTGACGGGCATCGTCTCCTGCGTCGTCATCGGCTACGTCGCGAGCCTGCTCATCCCCGCGCGTCGCAAGCCGCTCGACGGCCTCACCCTCTACACCATGCCGAAGGCGGAGTGACGGGGTCCCTTCCGCGCCGCCATGCCCGAGGGGGCCTGCGCGCTCCGGCGGCTGTGGCCGTCAGGCCGCGGGCGGGCCGGCGGGCTGTCGCTTGAGCGAGTGGCCGCGGTCGGTGGCGAGGGGCCTGTCGAGCTCGGCGAGGATGGCCTGGACGCGGGCGACGGAGTTGGCGGCGCGGTTGCTGGGGTAGATGCTGTAGAGGTCGCGGTATCGCGGGGGGGTGAGGTTGGCCATGAGGACGTTGGCGCCGGCCTGGAGCGCACGGCGGCGGCCGTCGGGGTCGATGGCGTCGAAGGCGGTGGTGGCGGGGATGTGGACGGGGCCGAGCGCGAGGCGTGCGGCGGCGACGACGCGGAGCGCGCGCTGGATGTCGCCCGCCGGGGCGTCGGCGAGGGGGGTGTCGGCGTGAGGCACGAAGGGGCCGAAGGCGGCCATGTCGACGTCGAGGTCGCGGGCCAGCACGATGTCGGCGGCGAGGTCGTGCTCGCTCTGGCCTGGGAGGCCGATGATGTTGCCCGTGCCGACCTGGTAGTCGAGGTCGCGGAGGCGGGCGAGGGCGGCGAGGCGCTCCTCGAGGGTGGAGTCGGGGTGGAGTTGCTCGTAGAGCCTGGGGTTGGCGGTCTCGTGCTTGAGGAGGTAGCGGTCAGCGCCGGCCTGGCGCCAGAGTCGGAGGTCGCGGAGCGGCCGGACGCCGACGCAGAGGGTGACGGCGGCGTCGGCGCGTGCCTTGACGCGGCGGACGACGTCGGCGAGCCAGTCGGGCTGCCAGGCGTCGCTCTCGCCGCTCTGGAGGACGATGGTGCGGACGCCCTGTTCGGCGGCGTCGGCGGCGACGTCGGCGATGGCGTCGGCGGGCATGAGGTAGCGGGGGAGGGCGGCGTTGTCGCGGCGCAGGCCGCAGTAGGCGCAGCGGCGCGAGCAGTGGCTCGAGAACTCGATGATCCCGCGCACGTGCACCGCGTCGCCGCAGCAGCGCCGGCGCGCCGCGTCGGCGGCGGCGAGCAGGTCGTCGCCGCGGCGCCCGAGCAGGCGGGCGATCTCCGCGTGGCTCAGGTCCATGGCGTCTCCGCTCCGCCGCCGGCGGCGACGAGGCCGCGGAGCCAGGCCAGGAGCCGGGCGACCTGGCCGGGCGCGAGCCGGCCCCAACTGGCGGCGACGAGGCCGACCGAGCCGCCGAGCGGGATGCGCTCGACCGGCGTGGCCGAGGGCAGCTCGGCGCGGTGCCCGGCGAGGTAGGACCAGCGGCGGCCGAGGATCTCGGCGAACCACACCCGCGCGCCGTGCGCCTCGGCGAGATGGGCCGCCACGGCACCGAGCGCGCGCGCCGGCTCGCGGGCACCCGCGCGGGCCGCCACCGCGTCGAGCCAGTCGCCGTCACACGTAGACATCGCGCGCGCCGTCCTCGATGGCCTGGAGCCGCTCGCTGACCGCCGGCTGCACGGCCGCGGGCAGGTCGGCGAGCCGCCGCTGGATGAGCGCCTCGCCCACCTGGCGGGTCTGCTCGGTGGCGTAGTCGAGCAGGTACTCCTTGAAGGTGAGGATCGCGTTGGGGATGCAGAAGCGGTGGGTCTTGCCCTTCTTGGCGATGGACATGAAGTAGCTGCCGGTGCGGCCGCATCGGTAGCCGGCGGTGCAGAAGGAGGTGAGGTAGCCCATGGCGGCGAGCTCGCGGATGACGTCGTCGAGCTCGCGGGTGTCGCCGAGCACGAACTGCTGCTTGTCGGGCTCCTGGGCCGCGGTGCCCTCGCTGTAGGCCCCGATGCCGATGCGGGTGGAGGCGTCGGTCTGGGTGCAGCCGACGTTGAGCACGTCCATGCGGATCTCGGGCCGCTCGCGCGCGGTGATGATCATGCCCGTGTAGGGCACCGAGCAGCGGAGGACGGCGACGAGGCGCTTGAAGTCGCGGTCGCTCACGCGGTAGGGGCTCTGGTCGGCGAGCGGGGTGTTGGCGGCGGGCTCGAGCCGGGGGAACGAGAGGGTGTGGGGGCCGACGCCGCCGAAGCGGGCCTCGAGGTCGATGGTGTGGTGGAGGAGGCCGAGGACCTCGAAGCGCCAGTCGTAGAGGCCGAAGAGGGCGCCGATGGCCACGTCGTCCACGCCGGCCTCC
>CBFDBL010000461.1:0-5643 GCA_965603035.1 uncultured bacterium | reverse complement strand
TCCAGGGCATCTGCGCGCCCTCGGCCGGCAGGTGGCGTTCGCTCCCCGCACAAGGGATGTCCTGCCCGGACCCGTGGCACAGGCTTCCAGCCTGTGGGCGACGGGCAGGGTGCCCGTGCCACGGTGTTTGGCGCAGTTGCAGAGAGCCGCTCGACCGTAGCGACGGGCGTGTCGCTTGTCGTACCTCTGGCCCTCTCCCGTCGGGAGATGGCGCTCCGCCGCAGCCGCAGGCGCGGTGGAGCGGGTGAGGGGCGTGCAGACGGGGACCGTGCCTCGTCAGGGGAAGCTGCACCCATTCGATGGCCCCTCACCCGCCGCGCCTCCCGCCGGGGAGAGCGGTCGGGCGGCGCCCTCTCCCGTGGGGAGAGGGCAACAGCCGGCGCGCGGAGAGGGCGAGGCCGGTGCGGTTGCGCGGGGCAGGGGGCACGGCTACAATCCGCGCAGTGGCCCCGATCCCAGGAGGAACCTCCATGCAGCAGCTTCGATGCGCGATCCTCGCTCTGGCCGTCGGGTCGCTGTGCGCCAGCGGGGCGACGGTGCGGTGGCATCACGACCTCGCGCACGCCAATGGCGGCTACTGGCGGATGCGGGTGGCCGTGACGGTGTCGAACGACACGGGGCAGGACGCGGCGGGTCGCCCGGTCGAGGTCCGCGTGGGGGAGGGCAGGGGGGAGCTTCCGCTCGTCGGACAGCGCGTGGCGGCGCTGCGGGTGTGCAACGCCGAGGGCGCCGAGATGCTGTGGGACCTGCTGGCGCGCGACGGCTCGCCCCGGCGCGAGGGCGCGCTGGCCGAGGGCGACCGGCTGCTCTTCGGCGTCGAGTGCGCGACGGGCGCGAAGGCCGTCTACTGCGCCTACGCCGACAACCCGGAGGCGCTGCCCGTCGCCGAGTTCCTGGCCGCGGCCAGGCCCTTCGAGAACGGCGGCTTCGAGCAGGGCGCCGACACCGCGCCGCTCCACTGGCGCGAGGTCGAGACCGACGACGAGCACCGCATGTCCTGGGTCGCGGAGTCGCCTCACGGCGGCAAGCGCTGCGCCCGCTGCGACGTCGATGCCGGCGCCGCGCCGTCCTGGGTCAAGTACGTCCAGGAAGGCGTCCGCGTGCTGCCCGACGCCGACTACCGGCTCGAGGCCTGGGCGAGAGCCAAGGATGCCAAGGGGCGCGTCGGCTGGTTCATCCACGTCCACGGCGACAAGCCGATGGTCGTCAACAAGCACCAGGACCTCGGCGAGGGCACCTACGACTGGCGGAAGGTGGCCGTCGACTTCCACACCCCGCCCGACGGCGTGAGCCTGACGGTCGGCACGGTGCTGCGCGGGACGGGCACGGCGTGGTACGACGACGCGACGGTGACGCTGCTCACGAAGACGGCGCCGCCCCTCCGCGCCGTTGCGGGCGCGCTCGAGCGCCACGCGCTGGCCGTCGCGCCGGCGCCCGCCGCCTGGCGCGTTCGCGGGGCCGACCACCGCGCGGAGATCCAGGTCCGCAACTGGCAGGCCGAGGCCGCTCGACCCCTCGTCGCCGTCGGCCTCGGGCCGCTCACGCGCCGTCTGCCCATCCAGCTGCGCCAGCTTCCCATCCGCGTGGTCGATCCCGCCTCGGGCAGCGAGGTGCCGAGCTTCCGCATGGAGAAGCAGCTCGTCTTCGCCGCCGCCGTGCCCGCGACGGCCGAGAAGGTCTACCACGCCTACTTCGTCCACCCGCCGCGCCTGCGGCTCTTCGGGCGCAGGACGACGATGGACTACGCCGACCTCGTGGCGAGCGCGGCCAACCTGGTGCGGGACCCGAGCTTCGAGGACGGCGCGCTCCTGCCGGTGCACTGGGAGCACACGGCGCAGAGCGACCAGCCGGCGAGCGAGATCTCGCACGCCGCGCGCGACGGGGGCGGCCACAGCGGCAGGGCCTGCGCGAAGCTCGTCATCCCGCCCAGGGCGCCGCTCGGATGGTCGGGCTGGCACCAGAACATCGAGGTCAAGCCCGACACGACCTACCTGTACGCCGCCTGGCTGCGCTGCCAGGACATCGACGGCAGCGTCCAGCTCCACGGCCACTCCCACCAAGCCGACGGCAGCCGCAGCGCCGTCACCCCCTTCTTCGGCGTCGGCCCGGGCCTCAGCGGCACCCAGGGCTGGACCCTCCTCCACGGCAGCGTCCGCACCCCGCGCGACTGCGCCACCGTCCGCCTCCACCTGACGATGAACGCCCACGGCACGGTGTGGCACGACGACGTGTTCTTCGGCGAGGCGGCCCACGCGCTCGTCGGCGAGAGCCAGGCGCGCAGGCCGTCCATCGACCGCGGCGCGCTGGCACGCGGCTACGCGGCCTGGAGCGTCAACCCGCTCGTCAAGGTCTTCCCCGACGATCTGCCCGGCGAGCCCGCCCGCCGTATCGGGCTCTCCGCCGCGCGCAACGAGTGCGAGGTCCTCCAACTCGCCCTCCGCGCCTTCCGCGACCTCAGGGACGTGAAGGTCACCGTCGACCCGCCACGGCATCGCGGCGGCGGGACCCTGCCCGTCGAGCTCAACCTCGTGGGCTACGTCCGCATCGACCATCCGACCAACTACTACCGCTGCGACGTGCCGGCCTGGTATCGCAAGCGCCCGCCCGCGGGCCGCAGCGGCTGCGACGGGTGGGCAGGCCTGTGGCCCGACCCGCTCCCGCCGCTCAAGCCGTTCGCTCTGAAGGCCAACGCCACCCAGCCGGTCTGGGGCACGGTCCGCGTGCCCGAGAAGGCCGCGGCCGGCACCTACCGCGGCAGCCTGACCGTCGCGCCCGAGGGCGCGGAGCCGACGACCGTCGCACTCGCCGTCGAGGTCCGCGACTTCGCCATCCCCAGGAACAGCCGCCTGCGGGTCATCTACGACTTCCGCGAGGGCTTCACCACCCGCTACGGCGGCGACAAGACCCCGCGCCAGGAGCGGCTCAAGAAGTGGTACGACCTCATGGCCGACCACCGCGTCTGCCCAGGCATCCTGCCCTCCCCCAAGTTCACCCACGCCGACGGCCGGTTCGCGATGGACACGACGGACTTCGACTGGGCGGCCGAGTATTGCCTGGACAAGCTGGGGATGAACGTCTTCTACACCCCGTGGTTCTTCTACTCCTTCGGCTGGGCGCGGACGCCGAAGAAGCTCTTCGGCTACGAGCCGTTCACGCCGGAGCACACCGAGGCCTACACGACGTGCCTCAAGCTCTACCTCGACCACCTGCGCAAGCGGGGCTGGCAGGACAAGGTGGTGCTCTACGTGAGCGACGAGCCGCACTTCCGCCACGAGCACATCGAGCGGCAGATGATCGACGTGTGCAAGATGATCCAGGGCGCGTGGCCCGAGGCGCCCATCTACTCGAGCACGTGGCGCCACTGCCCGGCGTGGAACGGCCGGATCACGGTGTGGGGCGTCGGCCAGTACGGCTGCTTCCCCGTCGAGACGATGGCCGCGCGCAAGCAGGCCGGCGACCGGCTGTGGTTCACCACCGACGGGCAGATGTGCACCGACACGCCCTACCTGGCCTGCGAGCGGCTGCTGCCGTGGTACTGCTGGAAGTACGACGTCGAGGCCTACGAGTTCTGGGGCGTCAACTGGTACACCTTCAACCCCTGGGACTACGGCTGGCACCGCTACATCCACCAGAGCAGCGACGGCGAGACCTGGTTCTACGTCCGCTACCCCAACGGCGACGGCTACCTCGCCTACCCTGGCGAGCCGATCGGCCACGACCGCCCGGTCAGCACCCTCCGCCTCGCCCAGGCCCGCGAGGGCATCGAGGACTACGAGTACCTCGTCCTGCTCGACCAACTCATCGCCCAGGCCAGGAAGCAGGGCCTCCGCACGACGCGCGCCGAGCGTGTCCGCGACCAGGCGAAGACGCTCGTCGCCATCCCCAACGCCGGCGGCCGCTACTCGACGCGCATCCTGCCCGATCCCGGCCTCGTGCCGAAGCATCGGGAGGCACTGGCCGAGGCGATCGAGCGGCTGGCGCGGCGCGTCGCAATGGGGAACGCGCAATGACGACCACAGGCCATGGCATGCGATCAGGCACACCGCCGTTCGACGATGGCCTCCTTGACGAGCTCCTCACCCTGACCGAGACGCATTCCATCGAGTTCAAGCGCGTGAGAGGCAAGCTGAAGAGCGCCCTCGAGGCTGCCGTGGCCCTCGCGAACAGCGACGGTGGCTGGATCATCTTTGGCGTGGAAGACCCAGACAAGGCAACCGGCAGGGAACGCGTCTACGGGATCGACGAGAACCCGACGAACCTGGACGAGTTCCAGCGGATGCTGGCTTCGAGGGTCCCCCCCCCGCTGTCTCCCGAGCCGGCCGCACAACTGGTGGGGTGCACTCTCCGCGACGGGATCACGGGCACGGTCGCGGTCATCAGGGTCCAGAAGAGCACTCAGGTCCACTCGGTCATAGACGACGGGACATTCGTCAGGCTGGGCAAGAGCAACAGGCAGTTGACCGCCGGGGAGATCACGGAGTTGAGCTTCGCTCGCGGCCAAGTGACGGCTGAGAATCAGCTCGAGCCCAATGTGGATATCGACTTGCTGGGAACTGCATACTGGCGCTCCTACGCGGATGCACGACGGCTTACCCGTCCGATCGCTGATGCTCTCCGCCATCTCGGCCTCGCCAGGAGGGACGAGCAGGGGAAGCTGGTCATCGCCAACCCCAGCGCCGGCAAACGCCTGAGACGTTACACCAAGCCATTCCTCGATGTGCAGCTCCCGTTGTTTTCCAGCCTCTCGGGAAAAGGGAGGCCGCCACGCATGTAAGGTGTGGCCAGGCAAGCAGTTGTGTGCCAGGCCGTTTTCCCAGATGGCTGCGCGTCCCGGCCTGCAAGGAGATGGATAATGGGCAGTCGCCTCGCGTTCGCATGCCTCGTTGTGTTGGGTATCGCCCCTTGCGCCCCGGCCGCCGAGCGGCCGCTGCGGGTGTGCATGCTGTCGGGGGCGTGGGAGTACGAGTCGCAGAAGTCGCTGCCGATCCTGAAGAAACACCTGGAGGCGAACTACCACTGCCAGTGCACGATCGTCCAGGCCGAGCGCAAGCAGGGCGACAATGTGCCCGGGATGGAGGCGCTCGATGAGGCCGACGTGATGGTGGTGTTCATGCGGCGGCAGAAGGTAGGGGGCGAGCAGCTCGAGCGGTTCAAGGCCTGGTGCGAGGCGGGCAAGCCCATCGTCGGTATCCGCACGGCGAGCCACGCGGTGCAGACGTGGCTGGAGTTCGACAAGCTCGTGCTCGGCGGCAACTACAAGGGGCACTACGGCCGCGGACCCGCCTGCAAGGTGACGATCGCCGACGAGGGGAGGAAGCATCCCATCCTGAAGGGCGTCGAGCCCTTCACTTCGCAGGGCAGCCTCTACAAGAACGCGGGGCTCACGGCGACGAACGTCCTGATGTACGGGGAGGCCGGCGGCAAGCGCGAGCCGGTGACCTGGACGCACACCTACAAGGACGGCCGCATCGTCTACACCAGCCTCGGCCACCAGGGCGATTTCGAGAACGAGCACTTCCTGCGCCTGCTCGCCAACGCCGTCTTCTGGGCCGCCGAGCGCGAGGCGCCGCAGACCTCCAAGTAGCTCCTGTTTCGGAAAGCGGCTGCCTGGGAGGGCGAGGCTCCCGCCGAGCCGTGAGTAGG
>CBFDBL010000460.1:0-5645 GCA_965603035.1 uncultured bacterium | reverse complement strand
CCTTGTGCGGGGAGCGAACGCCACCTGCCGGCCGAGGGCGCGCAGATGCCCTGGAAGAAGCGGCGGCCGCGAGCGATAGTTCCACACTTGCGCAAGTGTGGAATCTTCTGATCGGCCCCCGACGCTCGGCGAGGGTGGCCGTGTGCGGACCACGGATCCCCGCGAAGGGAATGTCCGAGCCCACGCTCTGCAACTGCACCAGACACCGTGGCACGGGCACCCTGCCCGTCGCCCACAGGCTGGAAGCCTGTGCCACCGGTGTGGGTAGGACATTCCTTCTGCGAGCACCAGCGAACAGTTCAGACAGGCCCTGCGCCGGCGGCCACCCCCGTCCTGTCCGGGCACCCGTGCCGCCATACGTTACATCCCTCTTGACGCGGGCAGAACCACACCCTACGATACGCGGCGAGCTCGCGACGCGGTTCCGAGATTGGCCAGGAGGACGCGATGAAGATGCTGCGGTGGCTGACTCGCATCGGCCCGGCGTTCGTGATCGCCGCGGTGGTGCTGGGGCCGGGGAGCGTGACGACGATGACGAAGATGGGCGCGAGCCAGGGCTACGCCATGCTGTGGCTGCCCGTGCTGGCCGGCGTGCTCATGGCGGGGTTCGTGACGCTGTTCATGCGCTTCGGCATCACGTCGAGCAAGAGCTTCCTCCAGCACTGCTCGGACACGTGGGGCCGCCCCTTCGCGGCCGTCGCCGGCTTCTCGATGTTCTACATCGCCACCGCCTTCCAGTTCGGCAACAACATCGGGGTGACGACGGCGATGAGCTCGCTGCTGACCCGCGGCGCGGCGAAGGCGGCGGTGCCGGCGTGGGTGTGGCCCGTCGTCTTCAACGCCCTGGCGCTCGCCTTCCTGTTCGCCTTCAGGCGTATCTACAGGATCCTCGAGAAGATGATGACGACGCTGGGGGCGGTGATGCTGGTGGCGTTCTTCATCAACCTGTTCTTCGCGCGGCCGTCGGTGGGGGGCATTGCGTCGGGGCTGGTGCCGTCGCTGCCGCAGGGGCTGGACTGGATGGTGGCGGCGGGCCTGGTGGCGACGACGTTCTCGATCGTGGGGGCGATCTTCCAGACCTACCTGGTGCGTGCGCGGGGCTGGCGGGAGTCGGACTACGGGAAGGGGGTGGCCGACAGCGCGAGCGGGATCGGGATGCTGATGCTGATCTCGATGGTCATCATGGTCACGTCGGCGGCGGTGCTGCACCCGAGGGGCGTGACGGTGAAGTCGGCGGCGGACATGGCGGTGCAGCTCGAGCAGACCTTCGGCGCGGCGTCGCGGGTGATCTTCTGCATCGGCTTCGCGGCGGCGGCGTTCTCGAGCTTCCTGGTGAACGCGATGATCGGGGGGACGCTGCTGGCCGACGGGCTCGGCTGGAGCGAGGACATCAACTCGATGGCGGCGAAGCTGTGCTCGGCTGCGAGCCTGCTGGTGGGGATGGTGGTGGCGATGCTGGTGACGCAGCTCCAGGCGATCGACTTCCTCCAGGCGCTGGTGGCGGCGCAGGCGGGCACGCTGCTGGCCATCCCGCTCGCCATCGTCTCGACGCTGCTCGTGCTCTACTGGCCGCGCGGCTCGGGCGCGAAGCCGCTCGGCCCCGCCGCCAAGGTCTTCGTCGCCATCGGCACCGCCGTGCTCATCGCCATCGCCGTCCGCTCCTACACAGGCACGATCCGGAACCTGCGGAAGATGTTCGGCGCCAGGCCCGCCCAGGCCGTCCTCGCAGACCACCCCGCCGACGCGCAGCGCTGACCCCGCCCCGCCGACGCCGCCCTGCTCGCCGGTGCGAGGCCCTCACTCCGCATCGATCACCGACCCGTAGAAGAGCCAGCGGCGCTCCCAGAAGCGCTGGAGCTTGATGACCAGGAGGTTCTTCCCCTTGCGCACGTTGCGAAGCGGGACGACGAGCTCGTCGCGGCGCAGGCCCTTCTCGTTGGGCACGTAGGCGAGGGACTCGCCGTTGAGCCAGAGCTGCGCGGCGCTGGTGGCGCTGAACGAGAGGGTCGCGGGACGCCCGTCGGGGCTCGCGATGATGGTGGAAACGTAGACGGTGTCGCCGACGTCGGCCTGACGGTTCGTCCCCAGGTCGATGACCGGCCAGCCCCGGGTCGGGGCGGCCAGCTCGGGCCAGTCGTCGTCGGGGAGCTTGGCCAGCCGAGCCTCGGGCGGACAGACGGCCTGGTCGATGGGCCACCAGTCGGCGTTGGCATAGCGGGGACTGACGCGCCACGTCCGCAGGCCGCCGGTCGCCTCGGGATCGGGCCCGTTCTTGCCGGGCGTGACGACGATGGCAGCGATGCCCCAGCCGGTGGGACCGCCGAACTCGAAGTCGAGGCTCCCGTCCCGCGTCGATGCCACGAACTCGCGCGCCACGAGGGAACCCTTGTCGTGCGCGGCGTCGAGGTGCATCACGTAGCCGTTGCAGGCGACCATCCCGGACACGAGGAAGTTGCGGTTCGTCCACGAGGGCATTGTCGTCACGACGCGAACGGTGTGGTCGCCCGAGGGGAGCTTGACGCGGAAGCGCCGCGGCCCGCCGCAGGCGAGGTGGGTGCGCAAGGGAACCGGCGGCGGCTCGCGGTAGGGCCAGAAGAGCAGGCGGCCTGGGGTGATCTCCGTGGCGATCTTCACACCGTAGCGCTGGGCCGCGGCGTACCAGCGCTCCTCGGGGGTCGGCTCGGAGTCGTCCCTGGCGTCGAGCCAGCCGTAGCCACGCCCGGGATCGTAGCGATCGGCCGCCCCACAGGCTCGCCACCCCTCGTCGGCCTCCTCGCCGCCGAAGTCGAGTGCGAGCGCGGCGCCCTTCGCGTCGGCCATGGCCTGGACGCGGGCGCGGTAGGCGGCATCGCGCTCGGCCTGGATGTTGCCGAGCACCTGTCGCGCGGCCTCGACGAGAACGGGCGCCTGGTCGAGGGCGAGCGGGACGTCGCCGTCGCGCGGCGGCCCGGTCAGCCCGCCGAGCATGGCGGCGAGGCCCTGGACGGCCGGGTCGTCGCCCCCCGCGGCCATCGCGCCCCGCGCGGCGAGAGCGGCGGCCTGAAGCACCGCGCTCCGGACCGCCTCGGCTCCCTGGCGGCCGATGACCAGGATGCCATAGACCCGCACCGCCGGGAGCGTGATCGTCACCGTGCCCGCCTCCTCGACGAGCAGCTCGACCGCCTCGCGGCGGCCGTCCGGCGTGAGCCACAAAGCCTCCTGGAGCGGCAGCGCCGGCGGCAGGACGATCTTCAGCGACGTCGGCTCGGCGGGCGCCGCCTTGCCCGTCTCGAAGTCGATGGCGTAGTTGACGAAATGGACGCTCACCAGGCCGTCGCCGTGGAGCCAGGCATTGACCCAGAGGGTGCGCGGCAGGTTGCCCGACAGGATCCTCTCGCCGCCCAGGGCCTTGCGGACGGCGGCGCTGGCGGCGTCGCCGAGCGCGCGGGTCTGGTCCGTCGCTTTGTCGCGGCACCGGCCGAAGTGGTCGGCGGGCAGGAGCTGGACGACGCGGCCGGCCTCGCGCCAGGCCGCGAGCGGCGTCTGCTTGCGCGGCAGGTTGTCCTCGTCGCGGGTGCCGCAGTCGCCGATGAGCGCGAGGGTGCCGCCGGCCCGCAGGTAGGCGGCGAGCAGCGCGACCTGGCCGTCGGACAGGCAGGTGAGCGCGGGCAGGACGACGAGCCTGTAGCGCCGCAGCTCCCTGGCGGTCACCGTGTCCGCGCGGATCTCCGGGTGGCGGAGGAGCACGACGTCGAACGGGATGTGCCCCTCGAACAGCGCGCGGGCCATGCCCGACAGGCTGTTCACCGCCGGCGCGTCGCCCACGTACTGATAGTTGTCGTACATCATCGTCGGGATGGAGTAGGCCAGGGCGACCTGGGCGTGGCGTCGTTTGCCGGCGTTGGCGAAGAGCGCGCGGTGGGCGTGGCGGAAGCGGAAGTAGTCGGTCATCAGCCGCTCAAGCGCGGGCTCCTTCTCGAAGTGCTGCTGATTGACGAAGAGCACGCCGCCGCCGGCGCAGGCCTCGGCCATCTCGTGCTCGACCAGGTCGGGCGTGTGCTTGTGGAAGCGAGTCATCGACAGGAAGGGCCGCTGCCCCCGCGTCATGGCCCAGCCCATGACGTAGCGCAACGCGCCCCACGCGTTGTTCCAGCCGTGCTTGAAGACATCGTAGGTCGAGAGACCCGAGCTCTCGAACCACACGGTGTCCACGAAGTCGCCGAGCGCGACCTGGTAGGGATTCGGCCCGATGAACCCGCCGCCCTGGTTGCCGTGGACGTCGAACTCGCGGCCCAGGCGCGAGGCGACGAGCTTGGCGTCGCGCCGACAGCGGACGAAGTTGTGCAGGTGTGACAGGTACAGGAACTTCTGGTACTCCGACATCACGGGCGGCTCGCACAGCCGCTGCCACAGCCTGCCCTCCTCGGCGTTCCAGCGCGGCTGGACGTGCGGCGGGAGCTGGCGGACCACGCCCATCAGGTTCTTCTGGACATAGTCGCGGATATAGCGGTAGTCGCGGCGGAAGTCGGGCAGGCGGCGGGTCGTCTCGAGGTAATGGAAGAACTTGCGGTTACAGAAATCGCAGTAGCGTCCGTGGCCGCCGGCGCCGATGCGCGAGGTCGGGCCGCCGATGTTGTCCTGGCTGATGGCGCAGCCCAGCAGTGGGCTCGTCATCCAGTCGTAGTTGATGACCGCCCACCACCGCGGCGCGTTGTTGCACACGATGAAGGCGTCCCAGCCGATCTTCTCCCTCCACCAGGGCACCGAGGTATTGTAGTGCTGGCTGAGAACCCGCTCGCCGGTCACATCGCGTGCGATGCCGTTGTCCCAGAGGAGCTTGCGGGCGCCCTGCTCGTGGAAGTGGATGGTCTCCTGGTACTCGTTGGAGCCATAGACCTCGAACCAGATGCCGCGGTGGGCCAGCCACTCGTGGGTCGAGTAATCGGCGGAGCGGTCGAGGTAGTCCACGAGCAGCCAGTGCTCGTCAAGCCATCCCCCCTTGCGTTCCGGCCCGCCGCGTCCGCCGCCCCAGCCCGCGTTGACGACATGGGGCCACCAGCTCACCCGCGTGCGTGCGAAGGCCCGGAGCTCGGCCCCGAGATCTGGCAGCGTCACCGCCGCCCGTTCCCTCGCCCGCGGCAGCCGCACCTCCTGCGCCGCCGCCGACACCCCCGCCAGGCACGCGACGCACACCAGCGCCCTCATCCGCCACCCCTCTCACTGCACAGCCATCCCGTCCCCTCCACACCACCCCTGAGGATACCAACGCCCCCCGCGCAGAGCAAACGCATTTGGTGTCAGGCACTGATTAGTGTGATTAGTGCTAATCAGTGTCAGGCACTGATTAGTGATTAGTGGCCTCTGGATAAGCAATGCAAAGGGGAGATAGAGATATAACCGAAAGTTGTGTATTGCATGAGAGGAAAGGCGGCGTACCCTGGGCCGTGTGTAACGACGTCCCGTGTCCTGTTGCAGGAAGCAGTACGCCACCGTGTGTGAGAGTAGCATTGGCCGCATCGAATGTCCAGAGGAACCGCCGCAGGACGCCCTGGCGGAGGTTCTGCGTCGGGGAGCGCAGCAACTGCTCGCTCAGGCCATCGAGGCCGAGGCGGTCCGCTCAGGCCGACTCGCAAGCAGGCGCTTCGCGCGCGGCGGCTCAGCAGGAG
>CBFDBL010000459.1:0-5648 GCA_965603035.1 uncultured bacterium | reverse complement strand
CAGCCAGAGAATGGCCGTCGCCGTCGCCCCGGCCGTCGAAGCCGCCGGCGAGGCGCTACAACACCTGCCCACCGCCGCCGCCGAGGTCGGCACCGCCCTCGCCGACCTGGCCGGAGGCCCCGGCGGCATCAAGCCCATCCAGGACCTCACGTGGGCCATCGACCTCTTCGGCTTCGGCCTCAAGAACGCAGGCCTCACCATCGACTGGCTCGCCGCCGAGGCCGAGCTCGGCTTCGCCACGATGAAGGGCGCCATCGTCGACGTCGGCACCACCCTCCAGGCGACCCTGGGCAAGAAGGGGATCGGTGGCGTGTACGCCGACCTCCGCAAGGCGAACGCGGCGTTCTTGTTCGCCGACATCGACAAGGCGCGCGAGCTCTGGCGAGACTACTTCGGCGGAGGCCCCACGGGCGACCTCTACCGCAACCTGCGCGAGGGCAGGGCCGGCGACATGTCCGGTGTCGCCGAGCTCGAGGCCGCGAAAGACAAGCTGCGCGCCGCACGCGGGAAGCTCGGGACCGCCTACAAGAACCACTTCGCCGCCCTCTACGCCCAGCGCGCCCAGGCCGAGGCCGCCGCACGCCGCAAGGCCGCAGCGGGATCCCCGACCGGCCTTTCCGGCGTCAACTTCGAGGCCGTCGAGGCGGGCGACAACGCCCTGACCCGCCTGCAACGCCAGCTCCACGCCCTCCGGCACGACCTCGGACCCGAGGGCATCCAGATCCTCGACCTCCGCGCCCTCGGCGTCGCCGAGTCGCAGCTGCGCCGCGTCTGGACCACCTCGCAGCAGATCAAGCGCCTCCAGGAGGAACGGGCCGGCGCGGCCGACGCCGCCGCGCTCGGGCAGTCCATCCGCGACCGCCACCGCACGCCAGCCGAGGCGCTGGCGAAGGAGGCCGCGGAGGTTCAACGGGCGCTGGCCGCCGGCACGATCTCCGAGGAGCTCGCCTCCAGGGCCTTCGCCGACATCCGCCGCCGCGCCGGTGAGCAGCTCGGAGGCGTCGCCGCGCCCGGCGGCGGATCCGCCGCCCTCGCCTCCCGCTTCCTCACACACCGCGCCCTCCCCGGCGCCAAGGCCGCCGACAGCGCACTCGCCCAGGCCAAAGAGCAGACCACGCTCCTCGCCGGCATCCTCCGCTGGCTCGAGCGCATCCACGACGACGGAGGCCTGGCGTAGGAGGCCAGCCGATGGGTAAGAAGCCGCCCAGGAAAACCAAGGCTGAGAGGGTGTCGCGTCCCCGCCGGACCGCCGGCGCGGCTACCAACGGCCCGGCGGGGATCGACCTCCCGCGGCCGGCGCCGCCGTCTCACGAGACGGAGGGCACCGAAGCGCTCGAGACGCTGGCCAAGGGCTTCGCCAGGCTGATCGCCGCGGCGCAGGCCGCCGCCTTCGCCGCCAAGGCGGGGCAGCGGGCCCTCGAGGCCATCCGCGAGGCACTGGCGGCCGGCGAGAAGCCGAGCGCCAGGGTGCCCTGGGCGCTCTGCCAGCTCGGGGATACGCTGAGGGCCGCGGCGGCCGTCGCCGCCGTCGCCGACGACCTGGCGGAGAAGGGAGGGCCGGCGCAGGAGGCCGTCGCCCGCGCCTGCACGGCCACGGCCGGGAAAACGCCCCCTGCGGAGAGGCTCCGCCGCCCCCATGTCATCACTTAGCGTTCTCGCGCGACCTCTGGTACCTCTCAGCACGCCCCGATGGGCAGGCGCCCGCAACGCGGCGGCACACGGGGCCGCCAGCGCCCTCTACCGCTCGGTCCCTCGGCCCGGATCGTGAGAAAGCCCTTGACAAGCCCCCCGGCCCCGCGCTACACTCCCGCGCGCCACCTCTCGGACCCTGGGCGCCCTGCCGTGCCCCACGGCCTCGCAGGCGCCCCGCCCCGAGGCCGCCGTCATGTTCACAGCCCGCCCAGGGTCGCCGACGCCGCAAGGCCCGGCACCTTCTGCCCAGGCAGAGAGGTGGCAGGCCCTGGGCGGTGCGCTTCCAGGAGGATCGCCTATGCCCTGAGACGGGAGAGAGAGCGGGGCCGCCCCGAGCGGAAACCTCGAGACGGCCCCTGGGCAACTGACCGAACTCACCGGCCAGCCGCCTTTCGCGCGCTGGCCCATCTGGAGACCCACGATGGGCGACGATAGCAAGCACGATCCTACCGAATCCGAACCCACCCCGCAAGCCTCAACCCCTGCCGAGCTGCCGCTGCCCCTGGAAGTGGAGGAGCTGGCCAGCCGCCTGGCCGACGTCGCCAATGCCCTGGGCGCCGCCGCCTGCTCCCTCGAGCTCGAGCCGGCGGCCTTGGAAGAGACGATCCACCTGGCCGAGGCGAATGCCGCGGCCCTTCAACGCCTCGAAACCGAGGCGGAAGGGCTGGCGAAGCGCATGGCAAAAGGGCCGGCACGCCAGACCGTGGACTTCGTCGCGTGCAACGTCGAGCCGGTCCACAAGACCCTGAGGGCCCTGGCGAAGCTCGCGGCTGTCCGGCGCGACCCGCGGCTCGAGCAGACCGTGCAGCTCTCGATGCTGGTGAACGGGCTCTTCACCGCCTCCCTCGCCGTCGAGCGGCTGGAGCAGTCGGCAGGCGAGGCGAGAGACGCCCTGCGCCCGGCGCGGCCCCCAGAGGAGGCCCTGCGGCAGTCCGTGTGCGGCCTTAAGCACCTGGTCGCGGCGCGCCTCGACGCCGCCTCGCGCGACCTCGCCACCGCCCTCGACGCCCTCCTCCGCGAGGCGTCCACGCCGTGAGTCCGCCGTCCCCCAACGAGAGGCAGCAACCGGGCGTGCAGAAAAACCGCTTGACAGGCCAGTCTCAGTGCGGTATACTCCGTGACACGTATCTGATACCGCACGAAAGGAGACTGGCCATGTGGACCATCGAGGAGCTCGCAGAAGCCCTCGGCATCTCACGCCCCACCGCCTACCGCTGGAAGAAGGCCGGTAAGTTCCCGCCGCATGTGCAGGTGCAGGGACGGCACCTGTGGGACGAGTCACAGGTGCGGGCCTGGCTGGGCAGCGCCGTGAATGGCAGCGGCGTGACATGGGGCCAACTGCTCCGCATCGATGACGAGGAATGGGCGGCCATGGTGGCGGACCCCGCCGCGGCGGCCTGGACGACGGAGCGCCCGGTCGATCTGACGAGGCTCGACGCCCTGCTCGGCAGCGTGCGGCGCTTGCGCCGGGAGGCCGGCGAGCGGTTCGCCGCCCTCGAGGCCGAGATCCAAGCCATCATGGAGGCCGCCCTTCCGAAGTAGCGACCACAGCCGGCGGGGGGCGCGATGCCTTTGGCCTCGGCCTCTCACGCCCCCTGCCCGGCTCCTGTAGAGGCCAGTCGTGAACGATAGGCGCACGCCGAACGAGCGGAGCATCGACACCCGCCGGCCCTACCATCCCAGGGCCTTCCTCCCGTGGCTCCTGCTCGAGCGCCGCGACCTCCTGCCGCAGCTCACAAAGGCGGATATCCTCGTGCTCGCCCAGCTCGCCCTCAACGCCGACCACGACACCGGGCGGAACGCCTTCCTCTCGCAGGTGAAGTGCGCGGCCGCCACGAGCCTCGACCGCAAGACCGTGCGCCGCGCCCTGCACCGCCTGGCCGGGCAGTTCGGCCTGATCGAGCAGACGGGCACCCGCCAGAACCGGGGAGGCGAGTTTGGGATCTACCGCCTGCTCAGGCCCGGCACCACCCTGGGGCATGACGCCCCAGGGTCAGACCCGACCCTGGGGCATGACGCCCCTGACCCTGGGGCATCGTGTCCGCCGACCCTGGGGCATGATGCCCCCCGACCGGAGATGATTGGACCGGGATCCCATGACCGGGGGGTACCATGCTCAAAGTCCGGATCGGAGTCCACCCTGGGGCATGACGCCCCAGGGTCGGAAGCGGACGGCCCCGAGCTCCCGGCGTGGGCCGCCGACGGGGTTCGGGCCCGGCTGGACTGCGAGAAGGGCGTCTTCTGCGTGGGCATCGAGCGGCGAAACGGTCATCTGGCCTTCCGATGCCCCTGGGGGCGCGGGCATTTCTGCAACGTGGAGCACTGGGCGGACTGGCTTTCCGAGCTGCCCCAGGACGCCGACGAAGCCCTCATTGAAGCGGGTGGGGAGGGCATCAATGGGTGACACCTTGCTCACCAGCGCGCAGGCAGCGGACCTCCTGGAGGTCAGTCGGCGCACTCTCACGCGGCTCGTGGCGCGGGGGGAGATCCCCCACGTCCGGATCTGCGCCTGCCTGCGCTTCCGCCGCGAGAGCCTCGACGCCTGGCTGCGCACCTGCGAGGTGTTCCCAGGCGACGTCGGTCGCGAAGAGCGGCCGAGCCGGGGCGGCGACGACATGGCCTGGGTGGATCGGATCGGCAGGCGCCCTTGACAGCGGAGGCGCCAGCAGGGTAGGCTCGCCTCGCCTTCCTTGCGTCCCAGAGAAAGGAGGCACACCAGATGGGACGCATCCTGGAGTACAAAGGCAGGCTCTACATCCGATGGCGGGACGGCCACGGCATGAGGCACACGAAGCGGGTGAAGTGCCCCCGGCGCGAGGCGGAAAAGCTGCTGCGACAGAAGCAGTGGGAAGCGGACCAGGAGCGCCTGGGCGTGGAGACGACGCCGCAGACGGAGCCGCCGCTGGAGAAGCTCGTGGAGGCCTTCGAGGACCACGTGCGGACCTATCGCAGTGCGCAGACCCTCGAGCACTACACCATCGGCCTGCGCATGGTCCTGACGTTCCTCAGAGAGCGAGGGCGGCGGATCCGCAAGGCGCGGGATCTGACCCTCGACGACCTCAGGGCCTTCGCGGCGGCGAAACAGGCGGAGGGAGCCGCGGCCAACACGATCAACGGGAGGCTGGGCGCGGTGCGGGCCATGCTCAACTGGGCGGTGCGCGAGGGCAAGCTGGCGGCGAACCCCGTGCGCAAGTGGCGACCCCTGCGCGGCCCGAAGCGGCGGCCCCGACGCGCCCTGTCGGTCGTGGAGATCGCGAAGCTGTTCAAGCACAGCCCGCCTCACCTGGCGGACCTCTGGCTCTTCGCGCTGGGCACGGGGCTGCGGGCCGGCGAGCTCGCGGGCCTCGAGGAACACGACATCGACTGGACGGGCAAAGCGATCGGTGTCAGAGCCGAGACGAGCAAGAGCAAGCGCGGCCGCACGATCCCGCTGCGCGACGACCTGCTGCCCCTGCTGCGACGCCAGCTCGGGCGGAGGGCGGCGCTCCCCCGGCCCGACGGCCACGAGCACCTGGTGTGGACGAACACCGTGGGCAAGCACTGGGGGAAGGAGCTCCCCCGCCGCCTCAAGCCGTGCCTCAAGGCGGCGAACCTGGACGGGACGATAGACCTCCACACCCTGCGCCACACCTTCGGGAGTCACCTCATTGCAAACGGGGTGGACGTCAAGACCGTGCAGGCCCTGCTCGGGCACGCGCAGCTCTCCACGACGGTGGACATCTACGCCCACGAGCTGGGCACGTCGCGGCGGCGGGACGCGGTGGCGACCCTGACCTTGCCGGCCCTCGAGCCGGCTGCAGAGCCGGCGCGCACATGGCGCGCCGCCGCGGGAGGCCACTGAGGGCCGAGATGGAAGCGACGGGCATGCCAACACTTGGGGAAGCGAGGATGGGAACCCCGCCTGGATTCAAAATCCAGTGGGGGCAACCCCATGAGGGTTCGAATCCCTCCTCCGG
>CBFDBL010000458.1:0-5652 GCA_965603035.1 uncultured bacterium | reverse complement strand
ATCAATCGCCTGGTCTCGTTCTTCCCGGCCGAGGAGCAGATGAACGTGCGCCAGGCCACCTGGCCGTCGCGCGCGTCGAGCGCCACGAGCGTCGCCCGCGCTTCCTCGCCCAGCGCCGTGTGGCCGAAGACGACGAGCCGGCCCGCCACCAGGGGCGGCGTGGCGAAGACCAGCTCCTTCGAGCCCAGCTCCGCCTCGTCCTCTCCGTCGTGCTCGGCCGGCTTCTCGCGCTGGAGCTCGCGGCGCTCGAAGACGTGGCGCCACAGTAGCCGGCCCGTCGCCGCCTCGAACGCGGCGACGCCCTCCTCCAGCCGCACGAACACGCGGCCGGCGGCGCAGGCCGGCGCGTGCACCGCCTCGGCCAGCCGCAGGCCGCGCGACGGCAGCGGGCCGTCGGGGTAGATCCACAGCGCCCGGCCCGTCGCCGCGTCGCGGGCGTAGACCGTCGCGTCGTTGGCCACGAACAGGCGCTCGCCCGCGACCGTGGGGTGCAGGACATAGGGGACGGGCAGGCCGCGGCGCTCGAACTGGCGGCGGCCCGCATCGGTCACCGCGGCGGCCCCGAGCGGCAGCGCCCACGCCGCCGCGCCCACGTCGTCGATGCCGCGCGGCAGCCGCGCGCGGGTCCCGTCGCCGCCGAGCAGCGGCCAGTCGTCGAGCGGCGGCGCCGACGCTGCGGCGACGGGCCGCTCGAGGAAGTCGGCGACGCGCACGGCCTCGCCGCCGAGCCTGAGCGGCTGGTCGGCGTGGCGCTGGAGCAGCTCGTCGGCGAGGGCCTTCGCCTCGCGCTCGCGGCCGAGGGTGCGATAGCAGACCCACAGGCGCGCGGCCACGGTCGCGAGCCGCCTGGCGCGGGTGGGGTGGGCGCGGCGGAGCCGCTCCCATGCGGCGAGGGCGCCCACGGTGTCGGCCCGCTCGAAGGCGATGGCGCCCAGCGCCGCGAGCGCGTCGCCGCCAGGCCCGCTGGCGAGGTAGCGCCGCGCGATCCAGGCCAGGCGCTCGACGTCCCTGTCGGCGAGCGCGCCCTCGGCCAGCTCGCCGGCCGCGGGGTCGTGGGCCTGGCGGTAGAGCGCGAGGGCCTCGTCGGGCAGGCGCGCGAGCTCGAGCGCCGCCACGTCCTGGACGGGCAGGTGGACGGCGGGGTCGTCGGGGGAGGGGACGAGCGGGTGCGCGGGCTGCTCGCCCGGGCGGCTGGGCTTCGCGACGAAGGTTGCGGCCCTCTGATAGAGATCCACGGCCTTGCGCCAGCGGCGCGCGCGGGCCTCCTGGCGAGCGGCGCCGAGCAGCTCCGTCGCCTCGCGGTCCGTCTCCAGGTAGAGCGAGCTCTCCTGGATCGGCAGCTCCAGTTGTGCGCCGTGGCTGCTCCGGGGCAGGCACACGCCACAGAGCAGCGCCGCGGCCCAGGACACCACTGCCGGGCGCCAGGACATGGGTGACTCCCAGCCAGGGTATGGCAGAGACCGGCACGGGGCGCGCGCCGCGCGGACCCTGTGACCGGCCCCCCGGAGTATAGCACAAGGCCAGAGCGCCATTCAACCGGTGATTGTCGGCGCGCGGCCGGCTCTGGCAGACGGGGCTGGACTCTGTGGGGCCAGGCGCTACAATATCGTGGCAGGCAGGGAGCGGGAGAGGAGAGGACGGTGAGCGTGATCGCCCTGGTGGTGCTCATGGCAGGCGTGGCCGTCGTGGGCGCGCTTGTCGCCGTGGTGGTGGCCGGTGTGGTGGGGGTGGCGACGAAGGCGAAGTGGGGTGTGCCGGTGCTGGTCGTGGGTCTGGTGGTACTGCTGGTGGCGGCGTTGGTGGCGGCGGGGCTGGTGGGTCTTCTGTTCGTGCGGGCCGAGCGCGCGCGGCCGCGGGCGCCGGGGGTGGGGGAGTCAGTTCTCCCAAGTGGGAGCGCACGATTTGCGAAGGGGGCGCCGCCCCTAACTCCCTATTTGTCAATACCTTGCAGAGACGTAATGAATTGTAAAACGTCTTGACACTCCTTGACACGGCGATATACTGAGAAGTGGAAGCAGGGGCGTAGATGTGGCCGCCGGAGGTGGGCGGTCGCCGAGGGCCAGCAATGGGCAAGCACTTGGCGCGACTGGGGAAGCGGCTGCTCGGCGAGGAGCGCGCGCAGGCTACCATCGAGTACGTGCTGGTCGTGTCGGTGACCGTGGCGCTGCTCATCAGCATCTCGGGGATGGTGCTCAACGCGCTGTCCCACTACTACCGCGAAGTGACCTCGGTAGTGTGTCTACCGATTCCGTGACAGGCTCGGGGCCCTAGTAGGAGGCGAAAGCCATGTTGAGGCGCTGGCGCAGGACAGGGCAGTCCACGACGGAGTACATCCTGATCGTGGTGCTCGTCGCCATCCTGTCGATCGGCATCATCACCGTTTTCGGCAACCAGATCCGCGACCTGTTCAAGGTGGCCACCGCCCGCCTTGGCGGGAGCGAGGACGAGGAACTGACGACGATCGACGAGACGATCGCCACCAGTGCTGGCGACAAAGTCACGAAGAGCATGGCGGATCTGAAGGAAACCGGCGACTAAGCGCCCGACCGCGGCCGCGCCCCGTCGTGGGGCGCGGCCGCGACATGTAGCGAGGCTGCCGGTGGCCTACGTCAAGGCGGCGCGCGAGATCATGCTGCTCGCGTTCCTGGTCGTCACGGTCTACAGCGACCTGGCGCACGGCAAGGCCTACGACTGGTGCACGCTGCCCGCCTTGGGCGTGGGGCTCATCCTGGCCACCATCCTCGGTGGGGTGCGCGGCGGGGAGTCGAACCTCGTGGCGAGCCTGCTGGGCGTGGTGGTGGCGGGCGGGGTGTTCGGGCTGTTCTACTTCTTCGGCGGCTTCAGTGCGGGGGACGTGAAGATCGCGGCGGCGGTCGGCGCCCTGAAGGGGTGGCGATTCTCGCTCGAGGCGGTCTTCTACTCGGCCCTGGTGGGTGGGCTGATGGCGCTTGGCCTGCTGATCTGGAGGGGCCAGTTGCTGCGGGGCCTGCGCGACAGCGCCCGTGCTGCCGTGCGGCTCGGCCGCGCCGACAAGCATCTGTCCGAGGGGAGCCCCGCGAGGCTGACGATCCCTTACGGGGTGGCCATCGGGGTGGGGACGATGTGGGTGTGGCTGATGCACTACGCTCTTTGAGAGGGGCACAGCAGAAAGGGGATGAGGCGGCGGCGCCCGAGCGCCGTCCGCCCGGCACGGCCATGCGACGACTCGGCGACCAACGCGCGCAGGTGATGGTCGAGACGGCGATCGCCTTTCCCGTCCAACTCCTCATCACGCTGGCGATCATGCAGTTCTGCCTGATCGCCGGTGCGAAGCAGGTGGTGAACTACGCGGCGCACGCCGCGGCGCGCGCCGCGCTGGTGGACCTGGACCACCAGCGCGCGGCGGCCCTGGTGTGCAGCCCCATCGCCGGCGATCGCATCGCCGGCGCCGGCTCCTACGCGCCCATCTTCATCCCAGGCCGCGGCAACCTGCGCCGGTCCGTCGCCTCGCAGCAGAAGACGGTCGCGCGCATCGTCTCGAGGCCGGCCGACCTCGCGGACCCCGACGACAACGTCGTCAAGGTCGAGGTCACCCACCACTACGAGCTCATCCTGCCCTTCGTCGGGGTCGTGCCCTGGAAGCCCGACACCCGCACCGAGACCTGGCACCCCGTGTGGGGCAAGGTCGTCATCCACCGCGCCGAGTCCAACCAGCGCAAGCGCATCACCCACAAGGTGCTCCGCCAGACCGTCTCGCTGCCGATCCCCTGGGCCGACGACCTCCACGGCGTGACCGCGCATCCGCCCATCCCCGACCTGTCGTCCGAGACGGGCGACGACGACTGAGGGCAAGCGCCATGGACGCGCTGGTGCTGAAGCTGCGAGCGAAGGCCCGAGGCCTGCACGGCGGCGAGGCAGGCCAGGCGCTCGTCTTCTGCGCCCTCACCGTCTTCATGCTCGCCAGCTTCATCCTGTTCGTCGCCGAGCTCGGCCAGGTCACCAGCACGCGGATCCAGGTGCAGAACGCGGCCGACGAGTGCGCCTACGGCGCCTGCCTCTACGAGGCCAACGTCGTCAGCTCGGTGGCGTACCTCAACGAGGCCATGGCCTACCTCTACTACGACGCGCTGCGCTACGCGGTGGACACGACGCGGACCGGCGTGCTGGCGTCGCTCAAGCGCTACGGGCCGCCGTACCCCGACGACGGGCTCGTGCTCGAGGACGAGGACGCCGACGCGCCGGGCTTCTCGGGCAACCCCATCGACGTCTACGACCGCGCCTACGGCCGCGCCCGCGAGTGGGTGCCCCACATCGAGCGCACCCTGGGCCTCATGGCCCGCTGGGAGTGGGGCATGGCCCTCGGCTGCACCGACCTGGTGAAGATGGAGATCTTCCGCGCCGCGCGCCAGCACGGCATCGAGGCCGTCGCCGTCTACCCCGACATCCAGTTCTACCCTGGCTCGGGCATCGAGTTCGACCTCCACATCCTCCGCCTCCGCCAGGACGACCGCTGGGTCGGTTGGCGGATCTGGAACCAGGAGGGCTACACCGTCGAGGCCCGCAACGTCGGCCAGTACCACTGGATCATCTCGAACCCCGACCGCGAGGTCTTCGACATCCAGCGACTCAGCCACACCACCTACCGCATCCAGACCCCCACCGACGAGATCACCCTCGAGCGCTTCAGCGACACCCACGTCCGCGTCACCCGCATCCGCCACACCAAGCAGGGCAACAAGAAGACCACCATCGACACCCAGTACGTGGACAGCTTCGGCTGGACCGCCACCATCACCGACGAGAGCTCCACCGTCGGCTACCGCCCCTTCCGCGACGGCTACTGGCTCGAGGTCACCAACCACGAGACCGGCACGACCGACAGCGCCGCGCTCCGCGTCGGGCCCAACGGCCACCTCCAGCACTGGACCGGCGGGAGCTGGGCCGACATCCCCGGCCAGCGCGACAGCGTCAACGTCGGCAGCGGGAGCGTCCCCGTCAACATCGACCCCCGCGTCATCCGCTTCGGCAACGGCGACTACTTCCGCTTCCCCAACCACTTCCACCTCGGCGGGATGGACTACTCGATCCCGATCAAGACCATCGACTTCAACGGCGGGCGCGCCACGCTGCTCGAGGACCGCATCCGGGTCGAGGCCTGGCTGCCCATTCCGACGCCGGCGGGGCCGCGGCGCCTCCACTTCGTGCTCGACGAGCTGTGGAACGAGCTGATCATCCACGGCGTGCTGCGCAGCTACCACGTGCCCCGCGACGCCGACTGCCGCTGGTACTCGACCCGCGACGGCCGCCAGCGCGACCGCCTGTGCCGCGACTGCCAGCTCCTCGAGGGCGAGTGCGACACGCCCGGCGACCAGGAGACCGAGTGGACGTACCAGTATCGCAAGGACAAGCCGTACTTCGGCCGCGAGGACCTGCGGCGCTTTGCCCACCACGCCATCTGCGACCGCGACAGCTACGCCCGGACCCACGGCTTCGCCCACCCTGTCTGGACGACGTGGTACAACACGGCCACAGGCGAGCCGCACGGCCACGACTACTACCAGACGCGGCCCGTGGCCGCCTGGGGCGTCCGGCCCAACCACGACAGCGACGGCGACGGCACCGACGACTCGGTTCGCATCTATGCCTCCGACACCGGGGCGCTGGACCGGGTCG
>CBFDBL010000457.1:0-5653 GCA_965603035.1 uncultured bacterium | reverse complement strand
CGGCACGGGCTGGAGCAAGGCCTGGAAGGTCAACTTCTGGGCCAGGCTCCTCGACGGCGACCACGCGCACAAGATGCTCAGCGAGCAGCTCAAGCGCAGCACCTACCCGAACCTCTTCGACGCGCACCCGCCCTTCCAGATCGACGGCAACTTCGGCGCCACCGCCGGGGTCGCCGAGATGCTCCTCCAGAGCCAGGCGGGCGAGATCCATCTGCTGCCCGCGCTGCCAAAGGCGTGGGCGACGGGCAGCGTCAAGGGCCTGCGTGCCCGCGGCGGCTTCGAGCTCGACGTCGCTTGGGCCGACGGCAAGCTCACCTCCGCCACCGTCCGCTCTGCCCTCGGCGGCCCCTGCCGCGTCCGCTCGGCCGGTCCTCTCACCGTCGAGCCCGGCGAGGCCGGCCACCCCGAGCCCGCGGTCACCGTCTTCCCGACCGAGGCAGGGAAGGCGTACGCGTTGGCGCCTCGCTGAGCAGAGGGCTATAATGCGCTCCAGAGGCTTGAGCCCATGACGGACGACGAGCGCGAGACGACGAAGGCGTGGGTCGAGCACTGGAAGCGCGTGGGGCCACTGCTCGAACGCATCCGGCTCGAGGAACTCCGGAACTGGGAGTATGATCCGGACCTCGTGGATGCGGTGCTGGAGCTGGGGTGCAGGTTCCGCTTGGAGCGGAAGACGAGCGGTCTCGTCGAGCAGCAGCGCTGGTTCATGAAGGCCAGGAAAGCAGCGGAAGCTGAGGGATGAACGGCCTGTTCGAGGCGGCAGTCGAGGTGCAGAGCTTCCTGCGCGAGCGGGGATGGCGCTTCTGTATCATTGGCGGCGTCGCGGTGGCGAGGTGGGGGGAGCCCCGGGCGACGCAAGACGTGGACATCACCCTGCTGACGGGGCTGGGGCGCGAGGAGGAGTTCATCCGGCCGCTCCTCGAGCGATTCGAGGGCCGTCGGGCTGATGCGGAAGCCTTTGCGGTTGCGAGCCGCGTCGTGCTTCTGCGGGCACGCCGTGACGAGGGCGACGCCGTTCGAGGCCGCGCCCGGTGTTCAACTCATCACGTGCAGCGCGGAGGATCTGGTCGTCCTCAAGTCGTTCGCCGCGCGGGACCAGGACTGGGTGGATGTGAGGGGGATCCTGTTCCGTCAGTGCGGCAAGCTTGACTGGCGCTACATCCAGGAGCAGCTAGGGATCCTCTGCGAGCTGAAGGAGGAGCCTGAGATCCTCGACCGCCTGGCGCGGCTGCGCAGGGAGGCCGAGGCGGACTGATAAGGCCTGGCCATGCCTGTTTCACGTCAGTGTGTGCTTCTTGGGGTCGTGCTTCTGAGCGCCGGGAGCGGCGCCGGGGGCGGCGCCGCGGCGCCTGCGGTCGCGCGCGGCCTGGCGCTGTGGCTGCGGGCCGACGCGGGGGTGGCGACGGCGCCCGACACGGATCGAGTGACGCGGTGGGCCGACCAGGCGGCGACGGGGAGCGGCATCGGAGACAAGACGAGCCAGGACGCCGTGGCGCCGTCCGATGACGCCCGGCCTCGCCTGGTGGAAGGCGCACTGAACGGTCGGCCCGCCGTGCGGTTCGACGGCAAGGGCGATCGGCTGGGCTTCAAGCTCCCGATCAACGGCCTGGGGCAGTTGACGATCTTCATGGTCGCAGCCAACACTGCGCGCCAGGAGCCGACCTGGGCGGCCCATCACCATCTGGCGATGGGATGGACGTACACCGGCGGCTGGGGGATCTACGGGCTGAGCCCGTTCCAGGACGCCGTGGCAGCCAGGTTCGCGACCGCCACGCCTCTCGCCGCGGCCGTCTACGCCCGACCGAGGTCCATCGGCTCGGCGTTCTCGATCACCGCGTGCCGCAGGAACGGCACTCGACAGGCCCTGTTCGTGAACGGGCAGCGGGTCTACGCCTGCATCGTTGCCAGGCCGACGATCCTGAACACGTCGGCCCAGGGGTCCATCGGCGGCGGCATCTTCGGCGCGCCGCCTGCGGTCGGCCACTACCAGGGTGACATCGCGGAGATCCTGGTCTACACCACGGCGCTGTCGGGCGCCGAGCGGCAGGCGGTCGAGCGAACCCTGCGCGAGCGGTGGCTTCGCAGGTAGCGACAGACAGTGACGGACCCTGGCAGAGAGGGATGACGCATGATGGGCGAGCTGAGCGAAGGCTGTGCGTGTTGCGGCGAGAGGGTGGGCCGTCGTCAGTTTCTGGCCGCGGCAGCCGGGGTGCCGTTGGGCCTGGGGGTGCTTGGGCGGGTGCTCGCCGCAGCCGGTGAGCCGCTTGCGCGCCCCGCGAAGAAGCCCGCCGTGGTCGCGGTAGGCTTCCTGCGGCCGCGAGGGGCGGCGGGCGGCGGCTGGCCGGGCCACGGCTACGACATCGACAAGAGCTGCAAGGAGTACACCACCAAGCTCGAGGCGATGGGCAAAGAGCTGGGGATGCAAGTCGCGATCGGGCCGGGGTCGACCGTCTACGACGACGCGGCGGCCGCCAAGCTTGTCGCGTCGGTCAAGGCGAGGAAGCCCGACGCGATCCTCCTCGTTCCCATCGGCCTGGGCCGGTGGGCTCCTGCCTACAGGATCGTGGGGCAGGTCGCGGGCACCCCGGCCCTGGTGTTCTCGCCCGTCGGCACCAGCTTCACGGTGCACACCACGCCGCTCGCGACGCGGCCCGGCGTGCACCTGGAGGCGGGCTGCGACATCGGCGTCATGCGCCGAGGGCTGGAGCTCGTCAAGGCCGCGTCGGCCATCAAGCAGAGCACCGTGCTCGTCTTCAAGCGATCCGCCCGCAAGGACGACGTGCCGTACGGCAAGCTCGGCACCCGGCTCCGCTACGTCGCCTCGAGCGACTACATCGCGACATACCGCAAGCAGGAGGTGACCGACGAGGTCCGCCGCATCGCCAAGGACCACAGCACGCGCGCCAAGGCGGTCCGCGAGATCACCATGCAGCGCATCATCGACGCGGTGCGCCACTACTTCACGTGCCGCCAGCTCCTCGCGAAGCACGGCGCCGACGGCCTGTCGAGCGACTGCCTGCCGTACGTCGGGACCATTGGCACGCCCTGCCTCGCCTTCTCGAAGCTCATGGACGAAGGCATCCCGGCCGGCTGCGAGGCCGACGTCGGCTCGGTGATGACCATGGTGCTCATCCACAACCTGCTCGGCCGGCCCGGCTTCATGGCCGACCCGCTGGTGGACACCGAGCGGACCCTGTGGGCCAACGCCCACTGCACCTGCCCCACGCGGCTCAGCGGCTTCGACGGCGACTCCGAGCCGTTCGTCCTGAGGCCCCATCACAGCGGCGCCGGGGTCGCGGTGCAGACCTTCTGGCGGATCGGCCAGGTCATCACGCTCGCGAGGCTCCAGAAGCCCGAGATGCTGCTCGTGGACCGGGCGACGGTGAAGCACAACTACGAGAGCCCGCCGTCGGGCGCGTGCCTCACCAACGTGGGCGCCGTGGTGGAGGGGGCGGAGGACAATCCCCACAAGGTCGGCGGCTTCCACGTCGTGCAGTTCTACGGCGACCACGTCAAGAAGCTGCGGGCCTTCTGCCACCTCTACGGCATCGAGGCCGTCCACTCGTGGGACCCGCGGGTGTCGTTCCAGTTCTCGCCGAACTACCCGTGAGCCGGCGTGCTTGAACCCCGGCCCCTGCGGCGCTAGGATCCCCACCTGCTTGCCACCGACGGAGGATCCGAGACCATGCCGAAGCGCGCTCTGTCGCGACGCCGTTTCCTCAGGAAGGCAGCGGGGGCCATGGGGGCTGCCGTGGTTGCGCCGGCCCTCGTGCCCGCGCGGGCGCTCGGCGCCGGGGGCAAGACGCCGCCGAGCGAGCAGATCGGCCTCGGCGTCATCGGCTACGGCAACCGGTGCCGGGTCGTGCTCAGCCACTTCATGCTGTTCGACCAGGTGCGGACCCTCGCCGTGAGCGACTGCAAGCCGCAGCAGCGGGCGGCCTGCAAGGCCACCGCCGACAAGAAGTATGGGAACCAGGACTGTAGGACGTTCCCCGACTTCCGCGAGCTCCTGGCGCGTTCCGATATCGACGCCGTGCTCATCGCCACGGGCGACCGCTGGCACAGCCTCGCCTCCATCCACGCGGCGAAGGCGGGGAAGGACATCTACAGCGAGAAGCCCATCTCCCTGACCATCGAGGAGGGCAGGGCGATGGCCGACACGATGGCGCGCTTCGGCACCGTCTACCAGGCCGGCCACCAGCGCCGCTCGGTGGACAGCTACCGCTTCCAGGCCGAGGTCGTGCGCAGCGGGATGATCGGCAAGGTGCACACCGTCATCTGCCGCAACTGGGCGGGTCCCGTGGTCAAGCCCGAGGCGCCGCGGCCCGTGCCCAAGGGCTTCGACTACGACAGGTGGCTCGGCCCCACCCCCTGGCACCCCTACACCAACGCGCGAGTGCGCGGGTGGAACTACTTCTGGGACACCGGCGCCGGCCCGCTCGTCGGCATGGGCTGCCACTACACCGACATCGCCCAATGGGCTCTCCAGCGCGACGATACCGGCCCCGTGTCCTACGAGGGGACGGCGACCTGGAACCGCGACGCCTTCTCCGAGACGCCCATCACCGCCGAGATCGTCTGCACCTACGCCGACGGCATCAAGATCCTGCTCCAGTCGCAGGGCGCCTTCAAGGACCGCTTCATCCGCTTCGTCGGCACCGAGGGCTGGGTGCAGCTCGACGACCAGACCAACGTGGTGACCGCCGAGCCGGCCTCGATCCTGCGCCGTCGCAGCGTCGCCACCCGGAGCTGGGCGCACACCGGCAACCACATCGGCAACCTGCTCGAGTGCATCCGCACCCGCCAGCCCACCGTCTGCCACCCCGAGAGCGCCCACCGCGCCACCACCATCTGCCACGCCGCCAACATCTGCCTCCGACTCGGCCGCAAGCTGGCGTGGGACCCCGCCGCCGAGCGCTTCGACGACCCCGAGGCCAACCAGATGATCTCCCGCGCCATGCGAGCGCCCTGGACCCTGTGATGCGTGATGGGTGATGCGTGATTCGTGATGCGTGAGAGGACAGCCCAGATGGAGCCGCGACGATGAGCCGCTTGCCTCTTCCTTCCTTCTTTCTCATCTGCGGAATCTGCGTGATCTGTGGACTGCCTCTCCTCTCCGGTGCCGCGACGGTGACGGACATCGACAAGGCGGTGGCGGGGATCGCCGGCTACGCCGATGGCAAGCCGCGGCAGCCGCTCTTCGCGGTCGAGGAGATCGTCCGCCAGTCCAAGGGCCAGGCCGAGCTGCGGCGGCATCTCGAAGCCAGGCTCATCGAGCTGCTCAAGGGCGACGCCAGTCACGAGTGCAAGCTCTTCGTCTGCCAGCAGCTCTGGGTCGTCGGCTCCGACGCCAGCCTGCCGGCCCTCGAGCCGATGCTGCTCGACGAGAAGACGGCGCACGTCGCGTGCTATGCCATCGGCCTGAGGCCGAGCCCGATGGCGGACGCCGCGCTCCTCAACGCGCTGGGCAGGTCCGGCGGCAGGGCTCGCACGCAGATCATCATCCAGCTCGGCCAGCGGCGCGTTCGGCCGAGCGTGCGCGCGCTCGGCCGCATTGCCACCGATGTGTCGCTCGCGGAGGTGGCCAATGCCGCCGCGACCGCACTCGGCCAGATCGGCGACGAGCCGGCGGCGAAGGAGCTGGCCAAGGTGC
>CBFDBL010000456.1:0-5658 GCA_965603035.1 uncultured bacterium | reverse complement strand
ACACCCTATGGGATCGAGCGGCTTTGCGGTCGATCCAATGAGCCTTGCTCTCCGCGGGCAGGGGGTGTCCCTGCGGCCCTTTGGCGGAGTCAAGCAAAACCAACGGGGTTGGCTTTGTTTTCTAGTGTGCCCAGCCCGAGTTTTCCTCTTTGGTTGCGGCCGGGGGCCGCGTTAGGAGAAGGGACATGCTGCGCGCGTGGAGGCTGGCGACCGCGGCGACACTGCTGGCCGGGCTGGTGGTCGGCAGCGCCTTGGGCGATCTCAAGGAGGTGGAGCGGGGCGTGCTCGCCGAGGACTTCGAGGACGGGAAGGCCGGCCCGTTCGAGGCTACGGAACGGGGCAGGAGCCAGCTTCCGGAGACCCTCGAGGTCGTGAAGGACGGCGGGAAGGCGGCCCTGCACGTCAAGGGCACGTTCCACACCCGCGCCTACTACAAGGGCCGGAAGCTCGAGGACTTCGTGCTCCAGGCGCGTATGCGGAAGGCCGGGGGCAGCTACGCGGGGGTTGTGGTGCGCGACCACTGGCGCGTGTACTTCCAGATGCGCGGCTACCTGTCGCTGAACTCCGGCATGCCCGGGTGGCAGGGCAAGGGCGAGCTGTTCAAGTCGGGCCAAGCCTTCAAGGGCTACCACGATCTCAAGGTGGTGTGCGCCGGCCCCGTGCTCCGCGCCTTCGTGGACGGCCAGCCTGTGTTCACCTACACGATCCCAGCCGGCGAGGGCCGTGTGGGCTTCTACTCGCACGGCGGCGGCGAGGCCTTTGTGGACGCGGTGCGGCTCGACACCCGCGTGGCGCCCGAGCACTACGTGCTGGTGGAGGCCGAGGCGCCGGACCACTGCCTGGTGTTCCTGCCCGATGGGGACGCGACGCTGCGCTTCCGGGTGGCCAACTACTCCGACGCGGCGCGCGACGTCGCGGTCACCGCCTGCGTGAAAGCCTGGGGCGGCGAGGCGCTGAGGGAGCCCCGGACCCTCCAGGTGCACGCACCCGCGGGTGGGGCCGCGGCGGCGGAGTTCGCGCTGGGCCGCCTGGCCGCCGGCTTCTACCGCGTGGAGATGCGCGCCGAGTGCGGCGGCAAGGAATGCGCCCGCGCCGACGACCTGCCCCTGGCCATCCAGAAGCGGGGCGAGGGCAAGTTCAGGCCACCCGCCATCCCCGTCGGCGTCTACTACAAGTACTTCAACGCGCGCACGCCACTTCACCTGAACACCTACGCGCACGCGGCCGCGCGCAGCCTCCGCGAGCACCACTTCAATGCCGTGGTCGCCGACCCGTCGTTCACCGAGGAGGCGGTGGGCATCTTCCAGAGCTACGGCATCGCGACCATCGCGCGGGGCAGGTTCCTCGAGCACCCGGGCGTGATCGCCACCCTGGCCGCCGACGAGCCGAAGCCCGAGCAGATCGAGAAGCTCAAGGAGCACTACCAGAGGCTCCGCCAGGCGACCGGCAAGCCCATCACCACGTGCATGGTGGGCGAAGGCATCGGCCTCGGCACCGAGCGCGACCCGGTGCGCCTGTGGCGCCAGCTCGACGCCGAGTTGCGTTGCTTCCGCTGGTACGGCATCAAGAAGAGCTTCTACGGCCTCCTGCACGAGACGAAGTACAAGGGCTGGCTCCCCCTGTCGTCGGTGTTCCGCATCGTCGAGGCATCCAGCGACACGCCCTACTGGTTCGTGGCCCCTGGCCTCGGGAAGACCGTTCACGAGGCCTACTACCACAAGCCCACCCCTGCCGAGACCCGGGGCATGATGCACCTGGCGCTCGCCTACGGCGCCGACGGCATTCTCTTCTGGGCGTTCCAGAGCCACGGGAGCTGGCCGTGCCTGGTGGACCAGAAGTCGCTGGCGCCGACCGACGGCGACTACGCCGCCGCGGCCGAGGTGGCGGCCCTGGTCGAGAAGCACGCCGGCCTCCTCGCCGCGCTGCGCCTCGGCGGCCTCGACGTGCGGTGCCCCAGCCCGGCGGTGGACGCCCGCCCACTGCACGACCCGCGCGACGGCAAGGTGTTCGTCTACGCCGTGAACAAGGACGCCAGGAACCCCGCCGAGACCCGCCTGCTCCTGTGGGCCGAACGCTGGGCGCTGACGAGCGTCCGCGACGTCTACACCGGCAGGCAGTTCAAGGTCGAGCAAGACGACGAGGGCTACCTCACGGTGCCCCTTGCCCTGGAGCCGGGCCAGGGCCTGCTCCTGGCCACCGACGTGAAGGACAAGGCCGCCAAGTGAACGGGCGGCGAGGGCCTGCACACCAGGAGCATCGCCCCAGCCTGTCCCCGCTTGCAAAGAAGCGCCACTTCGGGATAATGGGGCGAACCTCTCTTGGGATTGACTGCATGCTCGAGCAGGACCTGGTCACGGGCTTCCAGGCCGCGCTGGCTGCGGCGGCGAAGGCGGCGTTCGGCGAGGACGACCTGGGCGAGGGCGACGTGGCGCTCGCGCCGACCCCGAGCCAGGACGTGGGCGATCTGGGGTTCGGCTGCTTCCCGCTCGCGAAGGTGCTGCGTCGGTCGCCGAAGGAGATCGCGCAGCGTCTGGCCGGGGCGATCGAGCTGCCGGCGCCGTTCCGCGAGGCCCGCGCGGTGGGCCCGTACCTCAACGTGTTCCTCGACCGCGGCGCGTTCCTCGCGGCGCTGTGCGGGGAGGTGGTCGCGGCTGGGGAGGGCTACGGCCGCGCGCCCGAGGGCTCGGGCGAGCGCATCGTGCTCGAGTTCTCGTCGCCGAACACCAACAAGCCGCAGCACCTGGGGCACGTGCGCAACAACCTGATCGGGATGGCGCTGGCGCAGCTCCTGGCCGCCGCGGGACACGACGTGGTGAAGGTCAGCCTGGTCAACGACCGCGGCGTGCACATCTGCAAGTCGATGCTCGCCTACGAGCGCTGGGGCGAGGGGCAGACCCCGGAGTCGACGGGCCGCAAGGGCGACCACCTGGTCGGCGACTTCTACGTCCGCTTCGCCGCGGAGGCGGCAGATGACCCCGCGCTTAACGACGAGGCGCAGGCCCTGCTCCGGCGCTGGGAGGACGGCGACGCCGACGTCGTGGCGCTCTGGCGGACCCTGAACGCCTGGGTCTACGATGGCTTTGCCGAGACCTACCGCCGGCTCGGCGTCGCCTTCGACCGGGTCTACCACGAGAGCGAGACCTATCGACACGGCCGGGCCATCGTGCTCGACGCGCTCGACCGCGGCCTGTGCACGCGGCTGCCCGACGGCGCCGTCGAGATCGACCTCTCCGACGACGGACTCGACCGCAAGATCCTGCTCCGGCGCGACGGCACCAGCGTCTACATGACCCAGGACCTCGGCACCGCCGTCCGACGCGTCGACGAGCTCAGCCCCGACCGACTCTACTATGTCGTCGGCTCCGAGCAGAACTACCACTTCCAGGTCCTCTTCACCATCCTCCGACGCCTCGGCTACCCGTGGGCCGAGCGCTGCCGCCACGTCTCCTACGGCATGGTCTACCTGCCCGAGGGCAAGATGAAGAGCCGCGAGGGCGTCGTCGTGGACGCCGACGACCTGCTCGACGAGCTCGAGGCCCTCAGCGCCCAGGCCGTCCGCGACAAGCACCCCGACATCGCCGGCGACGAGCTGGCGCTCCGCACCCGCCAGATCGCGCTCGGGGCACTGAAGTTCTTCCTGCTCAGCGTCAACCTCGACAAGGACATCACCTTCGACCCCGCGGCCTCCGTCTCCTTCGAGGGCGACACAGGCCCCTACATCCAGTACGCCCACACCCGCATCTGCGGCATCCTGCGCAAGGCCGCCGACCGCGATGTGCCCCAGGCCGACTTCGCGCAGCTCGGCAACCACGCCGAGGCCGCGCTAGGGCTCCTAGTGCTCGCATACCCGCGTGCCGTCCGCGACGCCGCCTCGAGCCGCAACCCCGCGCGAGTCGCCGGCCACGTGCTCGACGTCGCACGCGCCTTTGCCTCCTTCTACCACGACAACCCCGTCCTCCAGGCCGACACCCCAGGCCTCCTCGCCGCCAGGCTCGAGCTCATCAAGGCGACCCAGGTCGTCCTGGCGAACGGCCTGGCACTGCTCGGCATCGAGGCGCCAGAGCGGATGTGAGGGGAGGAAGCGTCCGTGATGCGTGAGACGTGATGCGTGATGCGTGAGTCGGAAAGAGGGCGGCGTCTCCTCTCCATCGGGTCACGCATCACGTATCACGCGCCAGCGACCCCCGGTGAGGAATGAGGCCCCGTGACGAACTCCACAGACACTCCGCCCCGAGAGGCCGACCCCCAGCCCAAGGTGGGACGCTGGCACCTCCATCGCCGGCTCTACGACTGGGTGCTCCACTGGGCTCACACGCCGTACGGCACGCCCGCGCTGGCGCTGCTCGCCGTCAGCGAGGCCTCGTGGCTGCCGATCCCGGTGGACCCGCTGCTCATGGCCCTCGCCATGGGCAAGCCGAAGCGCTCGTTCTACTACAGCCTCGTGTGCTCGGTGTGCTCGGTGCTCGGCGGCTGCCTCGGGTACCTGATCGGCTTCGCGCTCTGGAACCCCGTGGGCGCGCCGCTCCTGCGCCAGCTCCACTTCCTCACCCCCGAGGCAAGGGCCGTCGTGGTC
Organism: uncultured bacterium; assembly: GCA_965603035.1. Classification (GTDB taxonomy): domain Bacteria; phylum Planctomycetota; class PUPC01; order DSUN01; family DSUN01; genus CAZDNN01. The sequence goes on along the minus strand of CBFDBL010000456.1, from coordinate 1,085 downwards.
CGCCGCATCGACGGCGACGCGGTGACCGTCGCGACCGACGACGGCAAGGAGCGGGTCGTGGACCGCTTCCGCCTCCACCGCGACGAGCCCACCGCCTCGCCGCCCGTCGGCGACCGCGCCTACGAGATCGAGCAGACCCAGAAGGCGCAGCTCGCCGTCGGCCAGACCGCCTACCTCATGAGCGACAAGTACCACCTCGCACAGGCCTGGTACGAGCGCTACGGCGTCTGGGTCGTCTTCGTCGCCGCCTTCACCCCAGTCCCCTACATCGTCTTCTCCAGCGTCAGCGGCCTCGCACACCTCAACCTCTTCGCCTTCATCCTCACGTCCATCGTCGGCCGCTCCGCGCGCTTCTTCCTCGTCGGGGGCCTCATCTACATCTTCGGCCGGCCCATCCGGCGCTTCATCGACCGCTACTTCAACCTGCTCACCGTGCTCGTCGTCCTGCTGCTGCTCGCCGCCGTGGCCGCCGTCAAGCTGCTCTAGTGAGGCCCGAGGCGTCGTCCACCGAGCGCCCGGTCGCAGCCCCGATCCGCACGGCCCCGCCAAGCCCGCCATTCCCTCAGGAGCATGCTTGCACTGCCGAGGGGGCGCGACTATGATGATCGAAGGGGAGGCTGGCAGAGGGGGTCATGGGCGCGTCAGGCAGGGGGCCTCGGTCAGGAGGAGAGGGATGCGGAGGGACAGCGCGGCGTTGTGCGAGCTCGCGTTGGCCCTGGCGGTTTGCGCCGTGGGGGCCGAGGCCGGCTCGGTCACCGAAGACGCGCGCAACTTCATCATCCAGACCCACAGCGACCATCCACAGGGCCTGCACGAGGCTCTAGAGGCCAGCGCCACCCTGCGGTCGGACTACATCCAGGCCCATCTCGAGCTCGCCGACGTGAGCCTCTACGTCCCCGGGGGCGACCCCGAGCGCACGACGGTGTACGACTTCTGCCGCGACCTCGTCTCCGACGCCCTCGGCGTTCCCGGGCAGCTCTACTTCGAGAAAACGAGGGTCTACGACCCAACCGCGACGCCACGGATGACGCTCCTGCGGGAGAAGCTCTATCGCACCTGGAGGGACGCTCTGCCGCTGACGCCCG